>JBFFMG010000078.1:0-12033 GCA_041554215.1 Labilibaculum sp. | reverse complement strand
CACTTTTTCCGATCACAAATTTTTGATTTACACCGGAAATATCTGATGTACTTTCAGTAATCGTTCCGTCTAATTTATACCATTGTGGATTTCCATTATCAGAATTCACACCTGCATATTTAGCCCCCATAATCAAAGCTGTCGATTTTCCAACAATCAATCCTGCTGTGCCGGAAACTAATCTATCGCCATAGACATTCAATTTATCCAACCGACTCTTGTTAAAACCAATATTAAAATTTGAGGTCCATTTCACTTTTCCCAAATTGATATTATCGGCTTTTAGTGTTACTTCTAATCCATAGTTGGTTAAGTCTGCCGTATTTACAGAAATACCATTCCAGCCGGTTTCCGGTACAACATTTAAAGTCATAATTCCATCTTTGGTTTGGTTGTTGTAATACTCCAGATCCAAACCGTAATGTTTTAGAAACTTAACGCTTAAACCGGTATTAAATTTGAATGACTTTTGCCAGCCCAAATCCTCATTGGGAGCAGTGTAAGGTGTGGCTACCAATTTTCCATTGTAATTAGACGAAGTATTGTATCCATATAATCCTCGAGCAGAGTACGATCCTACTTTTGCATTACCCAATTTTCCATAGGATGCTTTCAATTTCACGAAATTGATAATGTCATTTTCGATCCAGAAATTCTCTTTGGAAAGTATCCATGAGCCTCCTGCCGACATAAAATTCTCAACCTTCTGATCGCCTCCAAAATAAGATGATGCATCGGAGCGAAAACTTACTGATAAAAAATACTTTTTCGCAAAATCATAATTAATTCTTCCAAAATAAGACCTGCTAGCATCCTCGCTCTCCGAACCACTCACCGTACTATCTTCATCTTCGGGCGCCATACCCAGCACGATGATTTTTTCTGAAATAAGATTTTCTTCACTGGCTGTAGTACTGTTGGTCTGGTCATGCTTTAATTGAATACCTGCTGAGGCTCCAATAGTATTCCTTTTATAAGAACCATTGTATTCCAATTGTGAATATGCGATCCAGTTTAAATTCTCACGTCGAGTCTCTTTTTTGTAACCGCCTTTTTTACGTCCCCGACCATTTTCTTTGGAATAGAAGGTGAAGTTTTTGGTATTGGTATAATCCAAACCAAACAAGGTCGATGAACTGAAATTCTTTGAAAGTTTCACTTTCAGGTTCAAACTATTGTTTGAATAAAACTTTTTGGAATTATTAGTATTCTGAGCCAAATCAGCCAAAGGATTCGCATAAGTTTCCATCTGAGTAAAATCTCCATTCTCATCATACACAGGGATGTTTGGCTTGAAAGCATAAGTAGCAAAGGCAGAGTATTTATCTGCCGTAAATGAAGTTAAACCTCCTGTATAAATAAGCATAACACCTGGAGCCAATTCGGTATCCAAACTTAAGCGCGAAGTAATGGACTCAAAATCATTCCCTTTTGTTGTCGTTTCATTTTGCTTATAACCTAAAGACAAACGAAATGTGGATTTGTCTGATCCTCCTGAGATAGTCAAATTGGATAAATTGGAAACTGAATTTTGTAAAGTCAAATCACGCCAATTGGTATAAACATCTGTTGCTCCCACTTTTTCAGAAATACTTTCCTCCGAATAACCTGAATTTCGATAAAACTCCTCTGACATCTCAACATATTGTTCGCCATTTAAATATTGGATCTTGTTTATTGGAGTGTCGAACAATGCTTTCTGCGAGAAGGTAACACGGGTTTTTCCCTTTATTCCTTTTTTAGTGGTAATAATAATTACACCATTAGCTGCATTGGCACCATATATTGCTGCGGCCGAAGCATCTTTTAAAATAGAAACTGAAGCAATATCTTCAGGATTTATTAAAGCCAAAGGATTAATAACAGTTTCGGTTCCTGTGTTAACATTCGGATTTAAAGCGTCAATTAAGGGTACTCCGTCTAAAATGTATAGAGGTTCACTTGAAGCAGTAAAGCTGGTTCCTAAATCAGGCAAAGAATTATTACCCCGAATACGAACTTTCACTGGACTGGTTGGGTCACCAGAATCAGATTCAATTTGTACCCCTGCAACCTGACCTTCCAACATTTGGTCAACACTTTGTGCATTACTGTGCTTTAACAAATCATCCGACTTTACTTGTTCCACCGAACCTACAACAGCTTCACGAGATTTTACGCTTCCGTAGCCAAGAATCATTACTTCGCCTAATTTTTGATCGGCAGATTCCAACTTCACGTTAATAACAGATTTTCCATTAGCTGTTATAAATTGCGTTTCGTATCCAATAAAAGAAAACAAAATAACAGCATCCGTTTTGGAAATTTTCAATTTATAATTACCATCAATATCTGTTATTACTCCATTTGTGGTTCCTTTCTCGAGCACTGTAACTCCGGGCATCGGCAGTCGGTCACCTGCCTCAGTTACTTTTCCTGTAATTGTCAATCCCTGTGCGAAAACAGAGACTTGCAGCAATACAAGAAGTGTTATAAAATAAATTCGTTTCATAGAATGGTTATTTAATTAGTCAATTGGGTTTGCTTGTTTTGTGATATCAAATAAGAATGGGTTCTCCTTTTGTTCCACCTCTCCAGTAGTATAAACCAAGGTAAGTTCATCTTTACTTATCCAATCTAAAATCGCCTGTGGTTCAATCATATCCTGTATGTAGAAGAATCTTACTTCGGGGCTGTTTTCATAAGTTGCGTTGATTCCTACAACACCATTAAACTTTTTGCCTACATGATTTGCCAGTAGGTTAAATAGTTGCTCATTCTTAGGGAAATCAATCAAATCTACTTTAACCGATCGCAATTGTTCTTTCGGATAAGTTGAATAATTATTAAATGTTATCTGGTACTTTTGGAATGCACGCTTCATTAAGCCCAAACCATTTACTGGTATTGGTGATCGCACAACATCAACAACTTTATAAGGCGTTTTGCGTCTGATTTTCACCGAATTAATTAATCCTTCAATAGTTGCTTCGGTTATGCTTGCATCACAAAAAGCCAACATTCGAATTTCAGTATCGAACTGTGTTTCTAACTGATATACCTTAGTACCTAATAGTTTCTCTGAAATTTTAACTAAATCCTCTTTAGAAATGTATTGATCGAATCGCAATTTGTGTACTACGAGGTTTTGATCCAATGCTGGAGCTTCAATAAACTGTTTCGATCGTGCATAAAGCATTTTTCGAATGGACAATTCATCCAACTTAGTAGTATCGTAAACAATATTTGCAGAATGGTCACTGATGTAAGTCGATACTCCTAAAACACCATCAACCTCTTTCATCTGTTTTACAAAGCCCATCGAACTGCTAAAGCAGGTGATATGACTTAAATGCTCTAATTTGAATTCCTTTGAAGTTTCCATTTGCTCCGGACTTCCCCATGCTTTCGATACTGTTGGTAAATCGTACTGACTGCCAATTAGTAAACCTGTCACAAATAGAACAACAACAATTACCGATGGCAACCATTTTACATTCAGCTTCTCGTTTAAGGTAAGTGCTCCTTCTTTAGGACAAGCAGAAACACAATCACCACATATATTACAATCAGGATGTTTCACCAACTCTAAATCGGCAACATCAATTCCCTGAGGACATGATCTTGAGCACAATCCACAATCGATGCATGCATGAGGGTGACGAATTATTTTTAAAACGGATTGCTTTTTAGTCTGTATTTTAAAAATCTCTAATGCATATCCTGCCAAACAGATGATTCCAACAATGTAAGCAACATCAATGCCTACTTCGAAAAAATACATCGAGCTTAAAACCACTACTACGATTGCTACTCCAACCCAATATTTAAATATATTAGAGATTGCTCCCAGCGGACACATATACTTGCACCAAAATAAGCGGAACACCAAATTACCAATAACAAATATGGAAATAGAAATGGTCGCATATAAAAAGTTTACACGATGACCAAATAAGGTGATACTGGTATAAAATGGATCGTATTCCTTGCAAAAAAGCTCACCAGTTTTTAATGTAATTGTTAGTGTTAAAAACAGAAGAATATATTTTAAACTTCGAAGAACTTTATCTGGAATCCCGGTTATTTCTCTACGGATTTTTAAACGATCACCTA
Source organism: Labilibaculum sp. (assembly GCA_041554215.1). Classification (GTDB taxonomy): domain Bacteria; phylum Bacteroidota; class Bacteroidia; order Bacteroidales; family Marinifilaceae; genus Labilibaculum. The sequence continues at coordinate 7,938 of JBFFMG010000078.1, read as the reverse complement.
ATTTCCCAAGAGTTTCGGAAACCGTTCCTAAAGGACAAAGATGACTGCAAAATAATTTTCCCAAGACCAATACGGTAAAAATGAAAATAGCACCCAATACCATTTGAGTAACGGTCATATTACATGCTATTAAGCCATCTTGCATTAATGTTAATATGGCTTGAATTCCTCCCATTGGGCAATATGCCTCAAAATCTACAACTCCTACACCTAACTGATTCCCTATAAAAAAGAGAATGATTAGAGCTAATACAGAAAACTGTAATATATTTCTGAAAAGGCTAACTCGTTTTTTACTCATAACAGTGATTAATTATTTTTTTTTGATTTCGACCGAAAAGTGGCAAATTCGATTTGCTTCATCGCCCCATTTTGTGATTTGCGACTTTGGAGCTAGTGTCATATGGCAATGTGAAACGTCCTACTCATTGATTTTAAATGATTTGAATGTCTACTTGGAATGACTCTAAAAAGTGATAGAAATAGACATACACCCTATTTTACATCGCCTCAATAAGTGCTATTTATAGTATTTGGCACTCTACCCATTTATTTTAACTTCGACTTGAGAAAAAATGGTTCCAATAATCGATATTCTTCATTTTTTTTAACACTCTCTCCTTTTTGTTTATGAAGTGCAAAGTTTACAAACTACCAAAAGAGGTGCAATCCCATAATCTTGGTATTATTGGTTTCAAATTACTATCAGTTCCATGCCAAACAACACAAAATAAAAAGAGCTAATACCTTATTAAATATTAGCTCCTCTTGAATTACTTACTCCCTCTATCTGGGATTCTGATGCCGCCTTTTTGCTGCTCTTTCCGCATGTCGTTCTTTGTGCAGTTTCTCAAAATCTTTTATTCTTTCCGGACTATGACGCCAAGCTTCCTTCAAAAATAATTTATTACTCATGCTTAAAACATCTGAATTATTTGATGCTTTTGCTACCTGTTTCCTTAATTTCAACATTCGTTTTTTAATTGAACGATCCCACCTCTCTGGTTGCTTCATATATTCATAAAATCGATATGTATGCACAATATTATACTTCTCACAGAGTTTCTTTGCTTCTGATTCTGTAATCCAAAGATGATAGGCAATTCGTTTGAAGCTAAATGTAATATGTAAATTTGCGATTCTACACTTATGCCAATTATCGAATTCCCCCATTAAAACAACATTCAATGAATCACTATATACCTTTATTCTTTGAGGATAAAACTTATACTTTGCAACAAAACCATCAAACATCTCGCTAGAAATATGGATCTTAAAATTCTCATCCAAATGTTCATACTTATGACTTAGATAATCGTAATCCTTTATTTCTTGAGATACAAGAGGTTTTTTTTGAGCACTAAGACTTAAGGATATTAATAATAGTGGGATAATCAACAATTTAATACATCTCATATTTTTTATTTTTAGTAAAACATCGGGAGAATTCTATTGGTACAGCTTGGCCAAATAGTTATCCATGAATAAAATTTCGTTTACTAAAAGTAGAGAACGAGATGCATACATTCATTACACATGAAAAGACAAATGTGTAGCGATTTACAATGTAATACCCTTATTCCATTCATTTAACACCCTTTACCAACTACTTAGATTCTATCTAAAATAATATTGTATTTAAATGTTAATCACAAAAGCATGCAGATCGGCCTACTTAGAAGTTCTTTTTTTAATGTATTCGGAAGGAGTAACATCATGAAACTGCTTGAAAACTCTATTGAATGAAGATTTTGAGTTGAATCCACAATCGAAAGCCAAATAGAGTAAGGTTTGCTCTTCATGTGCCTTTTTTTCAATTTGATCTAAAAAGAAATTGATTCGATAGGCATTAATAAAATCGGAATAGCTTCGATCGGTTACCCTATTTATCACCAGAGAAATGGTGTGTTCCGGCATATTAATTATTGAGGACAGTTTACGTAGCGTTAAGTCTCCATCTTTAAACAATTGATGTTCCTCGATGTATGCGCATATCTCATTATACTGTTCCTCTTCTTGTTCCAAATAATCCTCCAACTTCTTAATCTCCTGATCTTCAACCACAGTTGTATTCCCAAATGGATGTGCGAAAATATACGCATACTTAGTATAGATGTACACAAAAGAAATTACAAAAACAGAAACAATAATATTAATGAGCATCACCTGATCAATAATGAAATGGATATTGTAACTGTCGAGAAGTCGGATAAAAAATACAGTTGATAATAGGATCAGAACTCCATTCCCAATACTATAAATCCACTTTACTCCGTAAGGGTTTGATTTTTTAAACTGTTCATCCTTCTTAATTTTCCAAATTAGTGAATAGCCATAAACAACATAGGCTATAATGATCAGAAATTTTAGATACACAGAGATTACTGCATAAATGTTGTCGGAGTGCGAACAGCCACCTTCTTCCAAGCAATCTACCAACCCAAGAGTTTTGGTTGTTGTCTTATAACCCATATAAACGCTAAAGGGAATCAAATGCAGAAGATCCTTTTTCTTAAATTTAAATGATGGAGTAATTAGGCTTAACACATAGAAGTAAAAAACGGTACCATGTAAAACATGACTACCACAAGCAAATTCGTAAACCCAATGAAAATCTTCGAATAAATTCTGCGAGGAAAGAAAAAATGTAATTTCAGCAAGAAATACCAAAACCAACCAGAATATAAAAATTCGGTCGGAAATGTGATTTAATTGTCTCGAAAAAATGGATGCCATAAAAAAAACCAGAATGGCTAAACATATAACAAATAAATAATCCATCTTATAACTAATCGTTCAACTACTAATCTACCTTCCCTCAATCGAAGGAACAATTTTAACTAATTTTAAGCTTAGAAACAAGCCGAATAACTATCTAAAACCACCTAATCCAGTACTAATCAGAATAAATAGAACATAACATTCCGATTAAATTAAATAAGCTAATTTTCAATTCAAATACTTACCTTAGTCATTATATTAATTACAAAATATTATGAATGAAAATAATGATTTGAACCTTGCGGTTCTGATTGATGCTGATAATATACCTTACTCGAACATTAAAGGAATGTTGGATGAAATTGCTAAGTTAGGTACTCCGAGCATCAAACGTATTTATGGCGACTGGACCAAACCTACTGTTGCTGGATGGAAGCCTGCTTTATTGCAACATGCCATTACTCCTATTCAACAGTACTCCTACACCACCGGCAAAAATGCCACCGATTCGGCGATGATTATCGATGCCATGGACATACTTCACGACGGTAAAGTTGATGGCTTCTGTTTAGTTTCCAGCGATAGTGATTTTACCCGTCTGGCTACCAGACTGCGAGAATCACGAATGCTTGTTATTGGTATTGGTGAAAAGAAAACTCCAAACCCTTTTATTGTTGCCTGCGATAAATTCATATATATTGAAATTATTAGTGGTAAAAAACTTCGTGAGAAGAAAAAAGAAGCTGCCACAACCCCATCTGAAACACCTAAATATGATAAAATCGATAAACAATTTCTTAACCTATTAAAAAATTCGATTGAAGACATTGCCGATGACGATGGTTGGGCTTTTCTGGCAGAACTTGGTTCTTTAATCAACAAAAAGAAACCTGATTTTGATCCTAGAAACTACGGATTTAACAAACTCACCCCTTTACTTAAATCGATGCAGCAAGAATTCGAAATTGACGAACGAGATAGTGGAAAACGCAATATAAAACACATTTTCGTAAGAATTAGAGAGTAAAAAAGCACAAAAGTAAATAAAGAAGTGATGTAAGCTTATTTTCATAGATACTGATGTTTGGGTTCTTAAAAATAGCAGTTTTTTTAAACTTTTTAGGCTTCCATACAACAAGTAATAAGCTTATACGGGCAGTAATTACTAGCTAACAAACATAAATTGCGATTTAGCCAAACAATTATGCTTTACTCAATCAACTATTTAATTAATTTTTCTGCACAACACAAACTATTCTCAATTTGATTATATTTAATCTTCGAAAACAGAAAGATTTGTGCGCTGTTGCACCTAACGCTTCTGAGCCTATTATTAAAATGCAAGAAATAGAAAACATAGAATTATCTTTCTTAAGTTTAGATGATTATCAGGAACTTAAAAAAGCCATGATTGAGTCATACACAAGTATGCCCAATTCATATTGGCGAGAACATCAAATTAAAACATTAATTGATAATTTCCCCGACGGTCAGGTCGTAATTAAAGTTAATAATCAGATTGCTGGATGCGCCTTATCAATTATTGTTGACTATAACCAATTCGACGATAAACATACCTACAAAGATATTACTGGAGACTACACCTTCTCAACACATAACCAAGATGGAGATGTTTTGTATGGAGTTGATGTTTTTATAAAGCCGGAATTTAGAGGTCTGCGTCTGGGCAGACGATTGTATGATTATCGAAAAGAATTAAGTGAGCGACTAAATTTAAAAGGAGTAGCTTTTGGTGGAAGAATACCAAATTATCATAAATACTCCGACAAATTAACTCCCAAAGAATACATCGAAAAAGTAAGAAGAAAAGAAATTCACGATCCTGTTTTGAATTTTCAGGTTTCCAATGATTTTCATCCAGCCAAAATTTTGAAAAACTATTTGGAAGGAGATGAAGATTCTAACGATTATGCAGTACTTCTTGAATGGGATAATATTTACTACGAAAAAAAGAACAAGAAACCCAGCACGATAAAAAAAGTGGTTCGTCTTGGCTTAATTCAATGGCAAATGCGTTCCTATAAAACCTTAGACGAATTAATGCATCAAGCCGAGTATTTTGTAGATGCCGTTTCGGGTTACCGATCGGATTTTGCCTTATTTCCGGAATTCTTTAATGCCCCGTTAATGGCCGAGAACAATCATTTATCGGAACCCGAAGCGATCAGAAAGTTGGCTGAACACACAGATACCATCGTTCAGAAATTTTCGGAACTGGCAATTTCTTATAACATCAATATAATTTCTGGCAGCATGCCTGAGATTAAGGATGATGGATTGTATAATGTTGGCTACTTGTGCAAACGCGATGGTAGTGTTGAACGATATGAAAAACTGCATGTTACTCCCGATGAAACGAAAATATGGGGCATGCAAAAAGGCAGTGAACTTAAGGTTTTTGATACTGATTGTGGAAAAATCGGAATATTGATCTGTTATGATGTTGAATTCCCCGAATTGAGTAGATTACTTGCTGATGAAGGAATGGATATTTTATTCGTACCCTTCTTAACGGATACCCAAAATGGCTATTCCCGAGTTCGAAATTGTGCACAGTCCCGAGCTATCGAAAATGAATGTTACGTCGCCATTGCTGGTAGTGTGGGTAACTTGCCTAAGGTGCACAATATGGATATTCAATATGCTCAATCAATGGTATTTACTCCTTGTGACTTTGCTTTTCCAGCCAATGGAATTAAAGCGGAAGCAACACCAAATACCGAAATGATTTTAATTGCTGATGTAGATATCGACCTGCTTCGTGAGTTAAACCAGTTTGGGAGCGTGCGAAACCTAAAAGATAGACGAAAAGACATTTATGAGCTGAAAAAGCTATAGTTCCCTGTAGTTTTCAATCCTTACAAACTTCTGAATAGAAAAGCATTATCCCCAAAAATATGTAAGTAAAGTTATTCTGATTTTTTCGAAGCTCTTTTCCAGATCAAGAAAAAAATTGGAAATAACTTTACAATTCAAAGGAGTTATTAAGTTCCTAAAATATCAAAAAAATAAGCATCCAATCTCATATTTTTCTAGTAATTTAGGTATCCTTATAAAATTTCAATAAATATGGAGCCAATATTATTAAAAGATAAAATATGCAATAAAGACATCGGAGATTTAATTCTGAAAGGTGTGCACGATATGGATATAAATCCGGTTAAAAGAGAAAAAATTGATATAGAAGCTAACAAATTGTCGGAACCATTTGTTAAAATGTTGGATTTCCACATAAATAACGGCGAAAATCCAGATGCATCCTATGCCTTTCAAATAGCAGTTAACTTCAATAATTTTACAGAACAATACCGACAATTATTTGTAGAAAACTACAAAAAAGATGTTTTGATCGGCTTTGGAATAAGCGCAATATGGATGGGCATTTTAAATGGCTTAGATGCTGAAAGTGGAATTATGCCCAATCATCCATTTAAAAGAGAAATAGCAACTTCTTTGCGAACAATTAGCGAAATTTTGGACAATAAAGGATAAATCAGCTTAAAGTATAAAGGAGAAAAGAAAAAGTCCTATACACGATTTAAAAATAGACTTTGAGCGAATCACCTTCGTGCTTACTTATTTGTTTCGGCATATTTCTCCTTCTTAAACGAATAAAAAAATCCCCGCTTAGGAAAAATTCCTAGTGGGGATTTTGCAGTATAGTAGTTGAGTTTCGACTATCTATTGTCTTGTGAGAACTTGCGTCCTGCGTGAAGAGCCTTAATATTCATTTCCACAACTTCTTCACCTTTTCTAGCAAAGATTTTACGGATCCCTTCTTCTAAATATTCGAAAGGAACATCAATAAAGGGAGAAGCAGCTCCTAACATCACAAAGTTAAAAGCACGAGCAGAACCAACTTCGTCTTTTGCAATTCTATCCGCATCAATCAGAACATAGTTAGGCAAAGCCTTAATCGTAGCTTCCAATTTTTCTTGCTCAGGATAATTAGTAATATTGATAAAAGGAGTTGAATTTGTTACTACATAACCACCTTTTTTCAAGTAAGGCAAGTAACGTAATGCTTCCATTGGCTCTACTGATAAAATGATATCAGCACCTCCCTTAGGAATCAAATCAGAATAAATAGGCTTGTCTGAAATTCTCATGAATGACTGAACATCACCTCCACGCTGACTCATACCATGAGTTTCAGCTTGTTTCATATATAAATCATTGTCTAATGCAGCAGAACCTAAAGCAGCAGCAATGGATAAAATCCCTTGACCACCAACACCTGCTATGACCATATCTGTTTTCATCTCTTTATTTTTTCAGATTAATATTTGACTATGCTTTTGCCATTGTTGCTTTCTTTATTTTTTGATCACGTACATTCTTCTGCACACAAACTCGACGAGGAATAATAACTGAAACTCCATTGTACTCCATTTCTTTCCGAAAGATCTCTTTAATCTCATCATGTTTTTTAGGTACAGGAAGCAATACATGAATGTGCTCCTTCTCTACTCCTAAACCTTCGCAAATTGCTTCCAGCTTGCCTTTAGCAGATGATTTCTGACCTCCTGTCATCGAAATCGATTCATTATCAGAAATTATTACTGTGATTGGTGTTTTCTCGTTAATAGCATCCAACAATCCGGTCATACCTGAGTGCGTAAAAGTAGAATCGCCAATTACAGCTACAGAGGGAATTAATCCTGCGTCAGCAGCACCTTTTGCCATAGTAATAGACGCTCCCATATCAACACAAGAATTAATTGCATTAAACGGAGGCAAAGCACCCAAGGTGTAGCAACCTATATCTGCAAATACTCGGCCTGCACCATATTCTGCAACCACTTCATTCAATGCTTTGTAAACATCAATATGACTGCATCCAACGCACAATGCTGGCGGACGAGGAGCAACAATACTTGGCACTTCCAGATTTTCTTCTATTTCAAATCCAAGAGCTTTACCAACCATATCCGGAGTCAACTCCCCATCGCGAGAAAGAGTTCCATCCAAACGACCGATAACAGCTTCTTTCTCTAAATATCCTTTCAAAATTTCTTCAATAACAGGATAACCTTCTTCCAAAACCATTACCTTATCGCACTCGCTAGTGATTTTTTGAATCATTGTACGAGGAATTGGATATTGACTGATTTTAACAACTGGATATGGACAATCTCCATCAGGATAATTTTCCATTAAGTAATTATACCCTAAACCACAAGCAATGATCCCCAT
>JBFFMG010000077.1:0-12194 GCA_041554215.1 Labilibaculum sp. | reverse complement strand
TTTTCTTCTTCTTCAACAAGTTTGCTTTTTACTTCAAACTGAATTGTTTTTTCATTGTTGATGAATTTCAGTTTTGCAATATCCAGATGTTTTGCACTAAATGGATCAGCGGTTAAACGACTCATATCTGCAGCCATTTTCACAGCATCAAATAATTTACTTTTGGTATTGCTTATCGGGTTAACCAAATAGTAAAAGTTTCCTTCTGATGTTTTGTAGTTGTACCAGAATTTTTCACCATTCTTTAGCCAGTGAGGATTAACGCTGGTTGAGTAGACCATATTCTTTAATCGGTTGGGCGAGAATTTAGCCGCTAATTCAAAATTTGCTTTGGTAACAGGTGCTTCCTGCGCAAATAACCCCATTCCCATCAGTAAAAATAGGAGAGTCAATAAATTTCTTTTCATGTTGTTGAGTTATGCTTGTGTTGTTTTAAGAGATCTAAAATAGAAATAGGAGCAAGAAGAATGGTCATTTTCTTTCACTTTTCGATAAAAAGGTTGATTTTCGGGATGTATGAGTACTGAATAGAACAAGAATTTACAACGAATCCTATTTTTCCGATAGTTCCAATAATTTAAGAACCGTATTCCAGTTACGAGTTGTAGCTTTTACTTTTAGTTTCGATTCAAAAAACTGATTGCTAAGTTTCGTTTTGTGATAGGGTCCAGGACAATAAATAAATACATCTTTATCGATAATTTGAAAACGATCCGGTTCAAAATTTAACTCATTAATTGCCTTAGTTAATTCTACTTTAGGAGTTGCATCGAGAAAGGTGAGACAAAGGCTTTCTTTTTCATGAGTATCGGTATATGGATTTGTCTGAACCGATTGTTCCCATTCGTTTTGTTTTCTTACTATAACAGGAACTTCAAACCCATATTTCACAGTAATGGCGTTTTGAATGAGAATGGCTAACTCACTGTTGCGACTATCCGAGTAATCAAAAATAACATTTCCGCTCTGTATGTAGCTGATACAATTTGTGAATCCCAATTCAGAATACAGTTCTTTAAGATCTGCCATCAGAATTTTACGTTTGCCACCTACATTTATTCCTCTTAAAACGGAAATATATTTTACTCTTTCACCCATAAGATTTCATACTTTACTATAAGAAGATTGCCCATCATATTACTCGTCATGCATCTGCAATTTTGCCTCTTCCCATACTTCAAGCAAACGTTCAGGAACCAATGAAGGTCGTTTTTTCTCTAAATTGTAAAAGCAACCAACTTGTTTGCCTTTGCAATGGATGATATCATCTGAGCTGATTTCAAATTCCATTTCCCATTTGCTGGATCCTAGTTTTTTAATTCTACATGTTCCTGTTGGATGATCGTGAATTGTTAGCGGTACTTTATAAGTAATTTCTGTTTTTATTAAAATAGGGGAGATATTGGTTTCTATCATCTTTTCATAAGGAAATAGTCTTTCTAAAAATAGATGTCGTAAGTCTTCAAACCATCTGATGTATACAATATTACTCACGATTCCCATTGCGTCAATGTCGTAGGCTTTTATGCCTATTTCCATTTCAACGATCATTAAATCAGTTGTCATTATTTTCGAATGTTAGTTTTTGTGCGACTAAATATACATTATCTAAATCGATATCGAAAAAAAGGAATGGGAATTAAATTGCCTTTTTTACTCAGAAAGGCTTTCCTGTGTCTGACCTAAGAGCTTAAGACCTTCTATTGCTGAAGGATCTTTTGGGAAATACCACAGACTTTTTTGAAATAAGACAAGGGCTTCTCTACTTTTCCCCATTCTATAATTGGTCCACGCCAACATAATAAGTGCATCGTATCCAAAAGGATACAAATCCACTACTTTTTTAAAGTGCTGATGAGCTTTTTCATAGTCTTCTCGGCCATAGAAAATAAGACCTAAACGGTAATTGGCAACGGTTTGGTTAGGCGATACTTTAAGAATTTCTTTGTAGATATTTACAACTTCGTCCCATTTTCCAATTGCTGCCTTGGGTAATACCAATCCAAATTTTGCTTCTTCGGCGTAAGGTTTTAAATTAACTGCCCGCTGATAATGAGAAATGGATTCATTAAATACACCAGCCTGGTAATTGAGCCAGCCTAAACGTAAATTAATTTCATATGAATCCTCATTATAAACTGTTTTTAGCTGATCTATTGCATGAGAAAAATCTCCTTCCTTCTCATCTTTATAACTCTCTTCAAATGCCAAGCGTGTAGTCTGAAAATCCTGGCCTATAGCGTTATTAAATAGCAATATAAAGAATAGTAAAGAAAAAATATTGAGTTTTGAATTTCTTAGAAGTTCCATTTGATTCCTCCGGTTATTGATTGTACATTGATGTTTTGACTATTTATCTCATCATTTATTGAGTAATTATTTTTTTCTTGCTGATTTAGATAGATCAGGAACAGGTTTAGTTTTCCTTTGAATAGATACTGATAAAGGGATATTTCCTTTCGGTTTTTTACGAGGTTAACACCATTAAAAACGGAATATCCCTGATTTTCGACCTGTTGATATAAGTCACCAAATGTATATCTTGCATTTGCCCAGGTATTTTTTCCAATTCGAAAGACAATAGCAGTTTTCCAATAGTTTCGATTTAGCAATTTCCCATTTGTTTTTTCCTCTATTTGATTTGTAAAGCCAGCAGATAGGTTAAGATTTGTATTGCTAAAAGGGTAAAATGTCAACTTCAATTCTTGTTGCCAACGGGTAAGATCGTCTCCGGTAGAGTATAAAACACCCGCGGCTAGTTTCCAATTGGATATATCCTGTGAAAGTCCCAGATACGCAATGAAGTTGTTTTGATTGAAGTGATAGGGTGATAGAATAATATCAGTATCAGCAGGATCTGTATTGGTGGGGTCGTTTCCATCTCCTGTTCCGGTCCCATCACCAGTTCCATCGTCGGAACCATCAGTGCCACCACCGGGTCCATTTCCTCCGCCATCACCACCACCAGGACCATTCCCATTTCCACCAGCTTTTGTGAAGGTGTTTTGTTGACCAAGCGCTGTGGCAAGTGATTCGGTATAAGGGTTTCCATCTATTTTAATCTGCATAATGTGACCTGCAAGTACGAGTTCGGTTCCTGTGCCTATTTGAAAAGAACTTTTTAAATAGTACTGAGTTTGGCTAATATCCTCATCAAAAAAATAAGCCTTACTTACAATGGAATTCTTTACATCTACATGACTAAATGCCTGAAACAATGAAACTCTTTCTCCCAACTGATGATTCAGTCCAATACTATAGTGCAGAAAGTCTTTACGAACAGTTTGTTCCTGCAATTGATCTGAAGAAATTGCATAGTCATCTAATATTTCATGTTTAATTTCTGAATAGATTCCTGATACAATTTTTGTTTTCCCAATTCCATACTTTTCAGATGTAGTTTTTGCTAATTTGTTTTGCAATTGGATTGCATCTTTTTCCTGACCGCCAAATAGATATGAGAAGTATAAATACTCTTTGATTATGGCATCTTCGCCATTTAGTAGGTATAATTTATGAAAAAGATCAGCCGATTTTCTGTATTTTTTTAGTTCATAGTAAGCAATAGCCATACGGTATTGCAGATAATAAAAATCAATACCTTGTTTGTTGGCTTTTTCGCCTTCAAGAATTAATTGTTTCCATTGCCCTTTTTGGAACAGAGCGTAGCTATCTTTGTCTACCTGGGCAACACTAAGTGTTTTTTGGCAGTTTGCGGATAGACCAAGAAGAATAGCCAAAATTAATATGCTTGCATGTTTCCACATTTTATTTCTATTAATTTACCATTTCTATTGATTTTCATATTAAGAGAAGGGCCGTTTTCGATACTAATTTCACAGCTTAGAAGTTCTTTTTTATTTGCATAGCCACATTCAATATTAGATTTTAGTTCAATCTTTTCGGAGCTGATTCCTTCCTTTTTGTTTTTATATTTTAATTGATAATCTGATTGCAGGTAAATGTAAAATGGAGCTATGAAATCCTGCAGGAAAAGTTTGCTTGAATTAAAAACCTGATTGGGCGGAATTTCGACTTTTATATTTAGATCTTGATAATACCCCAAATAAACTTTATAACAGGATAGATATAAATAGTAAAGTAGTGATCGTCTGTTTCCAAGGTAGTTGTGGAATTGCAATACATTGGCTTCTACACTGAAAAAAGCTTTTGAATTTGTTCTCAGGCATTGAATGTAAGTAGTTCCAATTGCATCCGATTTTACTTCAAAATCCCAATCCTTTTCCATAAGCACCAATTTTGAATCGATACCTGATTCTATCGTTAATGTGAATTTTTGTCCTGATTGAAACCCAAATGTTTGGGAGAGAAGAGGATAAATTTCTCCTCGTAGCAGCTTGTCGTTTTGTTTTGGTTTAGAATAAGATGTTAAGCTTAGCTCATTTTCCTTACGTTCAATATAGTGAGGAAGTGCTGCATTAATCGTTGCAGATCCAATATAAGGTGTTGCTTGAAATTGAAAATGAAGATGAGGGTAGGGCGATCTGCCAGAATTTCCGCAGATGCCTAACACCTCACCTTTTTTCACCATATCACCTTTTTTCACTTTAAAACTTCCTTCTTTAAAATGACTTAATTGGGAGTAAAAACCATAATCGTGACGAATCACCAAACTGTTCCCCCAATTCTGTTCCAAATTTACCTGCCCAATTTTGTTATCAGGTACATCATCTAAAATATTTACAACTTCTCCATCGGCAGGGCATAGTATTGATTTATTGTAGCAGTAGTAATCTTCCACAAAATCACCATTGTTTTTATATTGCTCATCCTCACTGTTATGTATGACAAAATCCCAGGCATGGCGCCATTCATTTTTATGGGTAAATTCACCATCGTGAGCTTGTACTACCGACCATTCTCCGATAAACGGAAGTTGAAAATCGGGGAATACATTTGAGGACAAACGTTGAGCATTACTTTTGAAGTAATACAAATTCTTTTCGGGAGAGTTGTGCTGTACCTGCACTTCCTGTAGCTTTTTGCTAGGTAGATGTCGCAACTTTAAAATGTACAGGAAAAGAAGCGTTACCACATTAAATGGCAGTGCATAAATGGATAGTCGGTAGGGCGCAAACCAATGCATACTGCTTAGTGTGGTTAACACCACCATGGGTAACAAAAGAAGAATCCACAGATAAGAATATGGGGATGGAATTACGTAAAATGCTCCAAGAGCAATTGAGGTTAATATAAAATTAAAACCAATAAAGGTATAGCCCAATTCGGTGATGTTTACACCGATGAGGATATAGAAAAAGTAAGCAATATAGAAACCAAAAATAGCAAATGTGAAAGCAATTCTGGAATAAAAAAGTAATCCAATTAGTATGAGTAATCCAGCCAACCAATTGCTTTGAAAGAAAATTGCTCCGAGCGATTTCAGAAATATAGATACTGATTGATGCAATTCCCAATTTTGTATGGTATGGTATACATTCACCAGTTTTTGACCACCTAAACTAAATAGTTCATTGGCTTGGTAAATGCCTCGTTCACTTATTCCCAATGAAGTTAAATCGCTACTGGCTAGCATAATCATCCAGATGCCAAGCAAGAAAGGAACGCTTAAAAAGGGCAGGGCGTATTTTGTTAGCACTCCTTGCAAAAATAAACAGATGAATAAGGTGAGAATGGACGACAGAATCACCAAAACGGTTATTTCCAGTCCCGGCTGAAAATATAAGCCGATGCCTAATCCTACCAAAAGACTATTAAATCCATAGCTCCCATCTTTAATGTAATAAGTTGAGAAGCTCATTTTATAGGCAACTAAATTTGCTGTTAAAATAGAAATCAGTCCAGATGTCCCGGCCCACGGATCGAAAAAACTAACCAACAAAAGTAATACAGCAAAGGCCTTGTTTCGTGAGAAAAATACCTGAGCGTAGCTGTTTAGGGTCGCTTCTCCTAAAAATAGTATGTTCTTTTTAAGCTCGTTCATTCTTATTTAAGATGTTCCGGGATATTTTCCTGGGCATTAAATTCTTCAAAACTCTCTTTCTTGCGGATCACATGTATTTTTCTATCTTCATCAATTAATAGAACTGGTGGACGAAGTTTTATGAATTGCATCCATTGGGTCATATTATAGGCACCAATTCGTGGAATTACTATGGCATCGCCTTTTTGAAGCAAAGGAAATTGAATGGCTTCCCGAATCACATCAATGTTCATGCACAAAGGGCCATAAATTGTTGTGTTTTCTGTTTGCTCCGAATTTAATTTAGTAGGCAAAACCTCATGTTCGTACCAAAAAGAGGTGAACAACATATTTACTCCAATATCAATAACCGTAGCTCTGCGTCCATCAACCAATCGTTTGTTTGCCAATACACTTCCTAATGCATAACCGGCTTCATCGATCAAAGCCCTACCTGTTTCCAGGATTAAAAGTGGCAATTTATCAGGAGGCAATTCACTGCTCAAAAGTGCAGAGGTGAGAGCTTCCGCATAATCATCGAACGAAGGACAGGTGTCTGATCCCGGAAGGTAGGCACCTTTCAGTGTATTTTTTGTTGCAAATCCGCCACCCAAATCGAGATATTTCACGCTGTGATTAAATTTTCGTTGCAAGCGAACAGCTAAATCTGCTAATTTACTTGCTGCAATAGCGTAAGCGCTAACTGCGGTAATGTAAGTTCCCATGTGGGTATGCAGACCAACTAATTCCATATGATCATGCAGCATAATACGGTTTAGTGCATGCCAGGCTTCTCCGTTTTCAAGGTTAAAGCCAAAACGATCCCATTGTGGATAAATACCCGCATTTAAATTGATACGTATTGCAACATTTGCTTTTTTATTTAGCTTTTTAGCCAATTCTCCCAGAAAATAAAATTCATCTAAACCATCTAAATGAATCAAGGCTCCATCGTTAATTGCTCTTTCTAAATCTTCTTCGGATTTTTCAGGACCATTAAATATAATTTGATCGCCGGAGATGCCATTTTCAATTGCTTTGGAGTATTCAAAACCTGAAACTACTTCGGCCCAAGCTCCTTCGGAATGAAATATTTTGCAAACAGCATTCATGTAGTTGGTTTTGTATGACCAGGCAAATTGCACACGTGGGTATCGAGTCGAAAATGCTTTGTAAGCAGTTCGATATGTTTTTCGAATACATGGCTCCGAGATTACATATACAGGTGAACCATATTCCTTTAATATATCAGTAACGGAATGTTCTTCAATATGGCTAAGTGTTGCTGTTTTTGTCTTCATTCCGAATTTGTCGGGCATACCAGCATTTACTTTGTTGAGTATCGGCCTTTCGTAATCCAATTTTTTCATCTGACAGGTTGTTAGGTTTTCAAGTTCTTTTAGTCGCGTAGTATTTCGTTGTTTTTTTTACATCTCTCCGGTAACCGATAGGCTTCCAAATTGGGCGATATCTCCAATTAAATCATAGGAATATCTTATGAACATTTTTCCGACTTCATAGCCGGAAAATATTGGAATATCCATTCCGAATGCTATTTTAATCATTGCTTCAGGTAGATTTTGTCCGGCGGCAACAGCTAAATAAACCCATGCTGGAATTCTAGGGTTAATTTCGATCAGGAAGTATTCATTCTGATTGGTTTTTATCAATTCCAATTCCATTCCTCCCCTCCATTTGGTTTGCCTGATTAAACTCTTGGTTAAATCAAGCATTTTTTCATCCTTAATGGTAATTCCTCCCCAGGCCTTTCCTTTATCAGTAATGTATTGTTTTCGCATGGGTACTGCACCAACCGTATTCCCATTTCCATCACCCAGAGCAATAACGTTTACTTCGGTACCTCTGATAAATTCCTGAATGATAACGGGAAGTCCCCATTTTGCTGAAATTTTATTAAAATGAGTATTTACCTGCTCTGGGGTATAAGCCAAATATGCATCGTAAAATTTGCCTTTTACAAGCAAAGGATATTCAAAATCCTCTTCCAGTTCTTCAATGTCTTTTCGGCTGGTAATCGACTTACTAAAAGGAACTTTAATTCCATATTTATCGCCATATTCGTTTAGGTTCGCCTTGTGTCGTTCTTCAAACTGCTGCATGCTAGGCAGGAAAGTACGAATGCCCATTTCCTCTAGCTTTTCCTTCGATTGAATAAAGGTGTACAACTCAGCATCAAGGTTTGGAATGATAAAATCCAGGTTTTCTTTGGAGTTGATATACTCAATTCGTTCAAGCACAGCATCTTTTCCTGATGAGGGATAAGGAATTTGGTAGGTTTTGTCGACCAAATCGCGCATATAGATTCCTGGCTCCAGATTTTCATATGCCAGACCAATTATTCTAACGTCAAAATCTTTGCTTTCTTTTAAACCTCGAATAACTGGTATTCCAGGTCCCGGATTATCAGTATTGTTTAATCCTGTTACAGCGATATTATATTTAGGTTTCTCCATTTTATACCATTTTGAATAATTAGTGAGCTATGGCGAGCGAAAACAATCCGGTCTAATGATGATGGAATAAATAGGAAGCTATGTTGAGGATGGCGAAATGTAGCCCACTAATTTATCCAATCGGTATTATCTGTCAAGCAATTCGTTGTGTTGGAGCATTTTCAAAAAATCTTCCATGTTTTTTTCAAGAGTAACCAGATCTACTTCGTATCGATCGAGGAGTAATTGGTTAATCTTTTCGATGTCGTATCCTTCTTTTAAATAGTTTAGTATTTCTTTTGCAATAGGGTTTGCGATAAAGGAGTCTCCCGTTTCAGGATTAAATAAAAATCCGTTTTCACTGATGGCTATGTTTCTTCTTAACTTCATGATATCGGAATTAATTCATGGTTAATAGAGGTTTATGAACTTTTAGGAAATACATGATGTAAAGTTCATTAAGCTCCTATGATATATAAGGAAAGTTAAGACAATGCCAGATTATAATTATTACAATATTTAGCAAAAATGTTATAATATTTGGTTTTGAATGGTTGAGAAGAGGTATTGAAGATTTTAATATAAGGAGTGCAATTGCTTTTTGTGATTTTCTTGATTTTTTTTATACTCGCTTACAGATAAGCCTGTAATTTTATGAAATTGGCTGGATAAATATTGAACACTGCTATAATCCATCAGGAATGCAATTTCGCTGAGTGTGTATTCCTCCTGATCAATGAGTTCTTTGATTCGTTCTATTTTATTTAGAATAATAAATCGTTCTAAGGTAATGGATTCGTGTCTGGAAAATATTTTGGACAATTGCTGATAGCTTAATCCTAGTTTGCCAACTAAATATTCCGATTTTTGGGCAATAGAATCCGCATTATTCATTTGATGAATCAATTCAATAACGGCTGTTTTAATTCGTTCAACAATTTTTTGTTCATGGCTAATTACCAGTTCCATTCCATTCTCTTGAACAATGGAATTAATCGTATCCATATTGTGCTGATTGGGGTCGTAACTAATATCAGCTTTGCCCAATCGAATTTGATCGACCCGGATCCCGTTTTTGGCTAAGGCCATACTCAAAATCCGCACACAACAATTGCAAACCATGTTTTTAATGTAAATGGTCTCTGTATGCATTCTGTCATCTTTTTGATGCATGGCGATTATTTCAGTAGATTTTTCTATTGACCGTACAATCCTAAATATAGTGATAAAATTAATTTTTCGTGAAAGAAATAAGCTTGTAAAAACTAGAAAGATAGGCTGGTCTGTTTTAAACGAAGGAAAGAACCCGGTTTAATACCGATGCAATCTCAGTGGCATTCTTGAATATTGTATTTGTGTTGATGAGTAAAATTCCGAAGGAATGATATATAGTAACGATGGGATTCATCCCATCGAAGAATTAGGGACAATAAACAAGCCCTGAAAGGGCGAAGTAAAATAATTATGGGCAATCTTGGTACATTTTTGTTATTACACCCCTAAATCCTCTAAAGGGGACTTTCCAAATCGACTTCTCTTTTAAGCCCCTTTAGGGGGTTGGGGTAAAGCATTCCGCACAAAATACATGTTGCTACAGCAAAACTTGGGGTAAAACAATTCATAGTTTATTTTTCATCTAGTGAATGGTAGACAAAAAAAAATATTACCACGGAGTACACTGAGGTTCACAGAGTTTTTTGTTCGTATTTCATTAAAATAAGATGCAGAAGAATTGGTGGTGGAGGAAAGAGGCATGCATCATCAACTAAGAGCCTATTTTTTTGTCTGAATAGGAAAATGCCAATGTTTATGGTCTTTTCATGATACTTGTGCTTGTTTCGCTTTGGAGCGGAGGTCATTTCGGCATAGCAATAGTGTCATTTGTAAGGTGGGAAGGCTGTTTTTTGATGGCAAAAGCCTGATTGTTTGGGAACGGAGGTCTTATTGACATAAAAAAGGAGGTTTTTATCTGTGCGAAGACCCTTTTTTTATCAGGAAAGCTTTATCACAGCAATGCGAAGGGACTTTTGCTATAAAAATAGAACCATCTGTCTGATGCGACGAGGGGTCCGGCATCAGAAAATGGTCATCGTTCTCGCGAGGATAGGGTTCCGGCATCAAAAAATAGCAATCGCTTTGGAGCGAAGGCTTCATCGCCTGCATTGTGAGGCAAGAAAAATCCCGCAAAGAAATGATCCTTGCGGGCTTTGTATTTTTAGTAAAGAGCCGTTTATCTTCTGGCTTTATCCAATAATTTTAAGTCGGCCAGTGCAATTGCGGTTGCTGCTTCAATAATTACCGGAACGCGCAAAGCAATGCAGGCATCGTGACGGCCTTCAATCAGTAAGTCTTCCACTTCTCCTTTTGCAAAATTCATGGTTTTCTGATTGATTCCAATCGATGAGGTTGGCTTTATTGCTACACGAAATACCAGTTCGTTTCCGTTGGTAATTCCTCCGTTGATTCCTCCGGCATGATTGGTCTCCGTTTTACCAGTGGCATCAATAAAATTATCGTTGTGTTCCGATCCTTTCATCTTGGCAGCTGCAAATCCAGAACCGAATTCAATTCCTTTGGTGGCAGGTATCGCAAAAATCAAATGCGAAATCATCGATTCTACTGAATCGAAGAAGGGTTCACCATATCCGATAGGAAGATTGTTGGCTCTGCATTCTACAATTCCGCCAATTGAATCGTGTTGTAGCAAAGCATCTTCAACAGCAGCATCAAAATTAGTTTGTCCACCAACTTCGGTAAGCTTGGCATCGATTTTCACATCTCCAAGAATCTTTTTAGCTACAACACCAGCAGCAACGATTCCAAGGGTGATTCTTCCCGAAAAATGGCCTCCTCCCGTATAATCATTGTGTCGTCCATATTTATGCTGAGCCACAAAATCAGCATGTCCGGGACGCGGACTATCCATCAGATTGCTGTAGTCTTTCGATTTGGTGTTTTTGTTGTGAAACAGGATGATTAAGGGAGCACCTGTAGTTTTTCCTTCGAAGGTTCCACTTAATATGCTTGGCATATCTGCTTCAATTCTTGGGGTTGTACCTTTCGCGCCAGCCTTTCTACGGCTTAAATCGTGTAAAAGATCTTCATCGCATAAATCAATTCCCGATGGACAACCATCAATTGTAATCCCAACACCTTTACCATGGGATTCACCAAATATGCTAAGTCTAAATATTCTTCCGAAATTGTTCATTTATTATCGTTATTAGTAACCAGTCATTAGTATTTAGTAAAAATAGCTAATGTTTATTTTTCATTGTTAAGTATCGAATGAAAATTTTCTTCATTCAGTATTTGAACTCCCTTGCTTACCAGTAATTCAGCGGTATATCCGTTGCCTTCTTTGTATTTACCCGTGAAACTGCCGTCATAAATAGTTCCGTATCCGCATGACGGACTGTTGGCTTTTAAAATGACCGTTTTGCAATTTAAGGCTCTTGCCACATTTGTGACTATTTTGGCACCCTTTGTAAATTGGGCTGTATAATCATTTTGATCCTGACCAATTACCTTTAATTCATTATTGACTTTCACTATTTCGCAAGGTATACGAGGTGTTGTAAGGCCTCCTAATTCTTCCGGACATAGAGCTATGGCTTTGTTCTCAAGTACCAGTTTTTTAATTTCAGGAACTTCGTTGCTTTTGCCATCGTATCTGCATTCGCAACCGGCCAAACAAGCACTAACTATTATCATAGATAAATTTAAATGATTTACAAAGTGTTGAAAGTTAAGAGTATTTATGAGCGTCTTACGTTTTTAGTACCTTTTAAGTACTT
>JBFFMG010000076.1:0-12223 GCA_041554215.1 Labilibaculum sp. | reverse complement strand
TTCAGGCTCAGGATTTCTACTTTATAATCGTTTGGCCTTCTGACTCTTCCAGACCTTTTGACCTGTCGACTATTCGACCATTTGACTTTTAGACCGTTAGACTTTTTGACTATTCGACGATTAGCCCATTCGACTTTCTAACCTTTTTGACTGTTAGACTTTTTGACCTTTCAAAGCTTTCGACTGTTGGACTATTTGACTGTTAGACTTTCGACTTTTCGACTGTTCGACCTTTCCAGACTTTTTTACCCCTTCAAGACTTTGTAATCTTCTTCAACACCAAGCTTACTTTATCTGCTTTAGCAAGTTCTTTTCTGAAGTTTCTGAACTCTTCGTATCTGGATGCTTTAAAGGTGTTTTTGTTTTTACGGAAAATTCGGGTGTAGTAAACTTTATTCTCAACTACCTCAACTTTGCTTTGGTAGTATCCGAAGTCCGATTCGATTATTTTTTCTTCTGGGATGCTTTCAATTTGGTAAGATTCTGGCAGAATAAAACAAATGCTGTCCCGATCTTCCATAGAGCGAGTGTAGCGAATATCGGTGAGTCTCTTTTGTAATTTTGCAGGAATATTCGTTATCCTATTGATTAGATTTAGAGGTATAAATAAGCGATCACCCGTTTGGGAAGCATAGTTTCTCACATCAAGATCCAGACTTAGAATTGAGGAAGGAATTCGTGTTTTATTCTCTTGTAAATCGTAATCATTAATTGTAAAATCGGGCAGATTGATGTGCTCTTCGTAAAGGAATTTTTTTTGTTCTTCAATAGCGCTTCTGTGGTATAAGAGTTCTATGTTTTCGTATTGAATTCCTGAGAAAACAGTTGAAATTTGAGCGCTTGCATTTCCATTGGTTTGTAGGGTAAAGGTTCCTGTTTGTACTTGTTGATTTTGTTCCATTGTGTAAACAGGAGTATGACATAGTTCTCCGCCATCCTCTTTTACGCACAATACATCGCGGTCATCGGTAAAAGTTCCCAGGTATCCAAATGGCATCTTTTGACTGGTGCATTCGAGCCAAATAGTATCTTGCGGCAAAGGAACGCGTATAATTGCATGATTAAAGTAGCTATGTACAAAATCGGTATGCTGCAAGCTGTTGCTCGCTCCAGCCTTTACCAAAGTGTAGTTGGAAGGTATGTGAACTACTTTTAGTAATGATTTCATGTAGTTTGATAAGGCTTTGCAATCACCGTATCCTTTTTCAGAAACCATTTCAGCAGGAAAAGTTTGCCAACCCCCAATTCCCAATTGTATGCCAACATATCGTGTTTTCGATTGCATATATTCATACAAAATTTTAACTTTTTCAGTGTCGCTTGTGCAATTTTTTGTAAGTTCTAAAATATGAGCTTGTTCGGCGGGTGGGATAAAATCTCTTCCTTCATTTAATAGCGCTGACCATTTCCCCAGACTGTTCCAACTTTCTAAACTGCCCGGATAATTATCCATTTCGAAATTGAGCGGAGCCAAAAGAATTTGAGGAGCCTGAGAAAGTACCCCTGTAGAGTATGGTTCGCTTTTTAAGGCTGGTAAGCTATCAATACCCCATTGATATATTTTCACATGATTATCGGTGGTAACGTTTATTGAATCTTTGTAATTAATGCATTTGTAACGCAAATTTTCCTCTTCAGGAATCACGACCTTCATGACAGACTTTTCGATGCCAACTAAATATCCAGGATAGGCATTCCAACTAGGATATACAAAAAGACCGTTATAATTAGATTCTGTTTCGTATTCGATGGTATACGGATATTGTTTTTGAAGGGGTTCGTAAATTTTAAAGCGTGAATCACCAATAAGTTCACCCGCCGAGCTATAGGAGTAGTCTTTAATTTCGGAATCTTTTACTTTTTTAATAACAATACCGGCTGAATTATACAAAGTGATTTTTAAACTAGTAAGCGTTAGGAATTTGCTGTATCCGAATGGAATAGAAGCGTATGATTCCCCTTTTTTGTTTAAAATTGTAATTGCCATTTTTTGTTTTAAGCTTGAACTTTTTTGAGAGTAAACAGTAAATTCAGCTTCGTCTAATCGAACGATAGCATTGGCATTTTTTTTAAGTGTAGCTGGTATTGTAAAAGCAGGATATTTGATGCTTTCTTTTTTTGCAACGGCTGGTGTAATTAGTAAAAAGTATGCAATTAGGCTGAGAAGAGTGATTTTTTTCATGATGATGATGATGATGTTGTTTCGTAGGGATTTGGCGATAGCTTTTTTCGTTTTAATGAAAATTTGATTATAAACCTACTCCAATATACTAAACGAACATAAAAGAATGATTCTAAATCGTATTGTGAAATGTTAGTAATCAAAAAAGATAAGTTTGTTGTTTACTATTTTCACCAACTACAAATGGAAAAACCTTCTCTTTTAGGAAGAATACTTGAAACTATCCTGTGAAGAAAAGGTTTTGTAGATTGCCATTTTTATTTTGAAATTTATGATGGTATCCCAACATAAAAAAATGGCTTGTGTGTTATAAATCGTCTAATATCTGATTTAAGTAAGCATTAAGTGAATATAAACTTGAGAAGCATTGATAAATTTCATTTGAAAATTGTGCTGATCGAACGATTTTATCTGGTATGGTTTTACCAACAGCATAGTTTTTGAAATTGAGCAAGTCGATGTATTCAAAATCTTTAGGATAACCACGAGGAGCAGTCTTTAGTTTTTCACCATACATTGCGGGGAAATGAGATTTGAATTCCTTATTTGTGATGATTTCATTGAATTCAATTGGATTATGGAAGATTTCTTCACGAATTGCTTTAAGAACTTTAGCCTCTGGCATGTAGCAGCCGCCACCTAAAAAACTTCCTTCCGGTTCAATGTGTATGTAATAGCCACCATATCTGCTTTTTCGACCATGCTTTGCGAGAAAAGCACCAAAATGTGTTTTATAGGGGCGTTTGTCTTCTGAAAACCGAACGTCACGAAAAATTCTAAAAATACAGTCTTTCGCATTTAGTCCCGATATGTCGGGATCAATATCTTTAATTTGTTCTATACTGAGTGCAACGAAAAGTTCAAAATCTTTTTTTGCCTGATCGTATTTTTTCTTATTTGCATGAAACCATTCTCGATTGTTGTTCTCTCTAAGTTCGAGAAGAAACTCATAAATGTTATTACTTAGCATGTTGTAATGTTAAAAGGTAATTACTTTATAGTCTTTTTGGATATAATCTGTAAGTGGTTTGCCCATAAATTTTACATCTATTCCTAATTCTATTAATTTAGAGGAGACATTATACATATCAGCGCAAGCTTTACATGCAAAAACAGATACACCCTCTTCTTTCATTTTTAGAATGTAAGTCTGAAGTTCTTCATCTTCACTTAATAGCTTTGACGAAGGTCCCCAAACAATTAGATTGACTTCGTCCCACCAGGCATTCTTTTTAGCATTATATACGTACATAAATACCATTTTAAGTGCTACATCGCGGTCTGCACTTGTCCAAACGACTGCTAATTTTTGTTTCATAGTTTTCTCTTGATTATCTGTGTTTTGGCAAAATGCAGTAAAGGAAAGAAAAAAGATTCCGCTAAGGAGTAGAATTGATGTTTTAGTTAAGTTGTTCATGGAGAAATATACTTCGTTAATAAATGAATGTTTTAACTTAAGCAATTAAGTTTTGCAATTTTGAATGCTAAAAAAGTCAATCAAGTTAAAAAAGTAGACTTACATCCTCAAATAAAAAAAGCTAGTCAAAAAAAGCAAACTTTATATTGGCTTGATCCGTTATAAATGTGAATATTATGAGTAATTTAAAATAAAAAGTGCTAATGTGGAAATTACTACGACTAATAATCTTTTTATTTTTGCTGATTCCTGTAATTTCATGGATTAGTTGGAAGTTAAAAGAAAAAGTGCACATAAATCTTTTGGTTGTTGATAAAACAACGCCAAACGAAGATTATTCAGAGCATCTTTCTTTTTATTGGGTTGCCAATCAAAAACGTTGGGTCAAAGCTAATGGAAAGGAGTATGATTTTGCAAAGGATTTTTATGGCTTTCATCCCGGTGATGATGGTAGGTATGTGATTAAAGATTTACGAATCTTTGAAAATCAGGCCTTGTCTGCGCTTGCAGATTCTCTGGATGTAGCATTTTTTGCGGATACATATGGAATTTACAATTCCAATTGGAAAGATCATCCGGATTATGGGAAGGATACAATATCCTTATTTTATGGTGGCCTGCAAACTGCAGAGTTTGATTTGCTGCGTGAGATGAAAAGAAAAGGGAAAACGATTATTGCGGAGTTTAACTTTTTCGCTTCACCTACCTCCGAGTTAATTCGTAATCAAACAGAGCAATTGTTGGGCGTAAAATGGAATGGCTGGGTTGGTAAATATTACAACACATTGGATACGATCCTCGATCCGGAAATTCCTCGTTGGGTACCTACATTATATGAAAAGAACTACAAGAAAAAATATGATTTTAAGAACCCGGGAATTGTTTTGGTTGATAACAAAGAGAGAATTGTTATTTTGGATGCGAAGAAACACTTAAATAGACGTTTTCCTGTGTTGGAGAGTGAATTGAGTACCCAATTACAATACAATGTGCCCGAATCAATATATTATCCATTTTGGTTCGATATTAATTCAACCGATTCACGTAATGATGTGTTGGCATGGTTTAATTTAGATGTGAATATGAAGGGAGAAGAGCTGTTGAATCAATTTAATCTGCCAAAAAGGTTTCCTGCGATTCTTGAACACAATAAGGATTATCGCTTTATTTATTTTGCCTGCGATTTTTCGGATAACGAAATGGGGATCTATTCATCTTACTTTAATGGAGTAAATAAGTTGAGTGGGGCATTTTACAGTGCAAATCAAGTTAAGGATAGGAAAATGTTTTTTTGGAAGTATTACAGGCCGTTTGTTAGTGTTGTAATGGATAGTATATCAGTAAGAAAGGCTAATATGCCGACTTTTGCGGATTGAACTTAGTTTGGTTTTGTGTCGCGAAATTAAAGTGGGACATTTGTGCTTTGTTTTTTAGATAGTAAATTTTTTATGAATACATAATATATTTTGGATGGCGAAATATTTATCTCTTATTATACTTTTGTTGTTTTGCATAGTTAATCAAAGCTTTGCTCAGGAAACAGTAGAATCTGTTAAAAATAGCTCTGATGAATTTAAGCGAGCAAGAGAATTAGCATTTGCGGACAATCGTGAAGAAGCAAGGAATATTTGTTATGAGATTTTGAAACAAAATCCAAAGTTTTACGATGCCAGAATATTGATCGGAAGAACATTTGCCTGGGATAAAAATTTTAAGTCGGGCAGAGAGGAGTTACGGAAAGTGCTGGACGAAGATTTTGATAATAGTGACGCAATATTTGCTATGGTTGATCTGGAAAAATGGGCGGGAGATCTTAAAAAAGCAATTTTTTATTGTGAATATGGACAATCGTTCTTTCCAAACAACGAAGCTTTCTTAGTTCAAAAGGTTAGTTTGTTGCAAGAGCTTGGTGATGAGAGTAAATCCTTGCAAGTGTTGGATGAATTAATGGAGCTGAATCCAAGTAATGAAGATGGCTTGGCTTTGATGAACAAGTACAAGTCGTCGCGCATGATTTACAAGGCTATTTATGAGCACGATTACGAGTATTTTGATGAGCCATACACTAGAAAGTGGCACCTTAGTTCATTTCAGTTAGCACGGCGCAATAGTTGGGGTACACTTATTGGAAAGATAAATTTGGGTGATATAATTTCTGATGGAGAGAGTTTTTGGTCAAATGAAGTGGCGAAACAGTTTGAAGTTGATGCCTATCCTCGTGTTTCCAAAAAGAGCTATGCCTATTTAAATTATGGTTATTCTCCCGATAATTTATTTCCTACACATAGAGCAGGAACTGAATTGTATCATAAACTACCTAAGGCATTTGAAGTTTCTGGAGGGATGCGATTTCTTCACTTTAATTCGGATGGCGGCAATAAGAATATTTACATTTATACAGCATCAGTAGGAAAATATTACAGGAATTACTGGTTTTCTTTTCGTACCTATCTGACTCCAAATAACGGTAATGTTTCTCAGTCTTATTGGTTAACAACGAGAAGATATTTAAGAGATTCGAAAAATTATATTGGACTTGAATTAGCCACAGGAGTTTCACCTGATGAATCAAGAGGAAATTTTTCTTCCGTAGATGTATACAAATACAAAAGTAGAAAATTCAGACTGTCTTATCAAGATCGCTTGGGGACAGATCGCTTGCTATACCTATTAAAATTTGGTTATGAGCGGGAAGAGTATCGGGTTGATGAGAAGCGAAATGTTCTTTCTTTCTTCGTGAAGTTATCATATCAATTTTAATAGATTATGAGTAGATTATTACAAATAACAATTTTGTTCATTTTGTACCCAAGTTTGGCTTTTTCAAAGGAGAGTGTGCATGAAAAGGATGGTAATTTTGCATTGTGCGCTTTTAGTCCGGTGTTTAATTTGGAGGAAGCCCAAAATTCAAGTGTTTTTTATCAACACGATTCATCTAATAATCTCTTAACCGAATTGCTTTTTAGAAAGCTTGAATATCGAAAATTTTATACTGATTATATTACCTATTTGTTAAAAGATAAGTTTACTAGCAGAGCTTTAAGTAAGGAGATGGACTTATTGGCGGGAAAAATAAGACGTTCTGTTTATTATGATTCTCATAAAATGTATAGTAATACAGAATTCGAGACAAATATTAAAACGACAATTGGAAATGAGAAAGACGCGGGCGCATTTATACCCGGTCTTGAATCGTTTGTTGAGCATAGAATAAATGCAGTGAAGAAAGAGTTGGAAATAAACGAGTAGCGAATTCAGTAGTATGCAATTATATTTTCTACATATCATTTTAAATAGTGTTTTAGAGCATTCAGCAAGTGTGTTGGATGTTATGTTGGTGTTTTTTGATTTTTTTAAGATAATATTTGATCGGTTTCAATCCTTTATAAATTATGCATTTGAGCGTTTGCCATATGGCTTACTAAACCGATTGATCATTTATATGATCATTGTTTTCTTTGTCGCTTTACTTATTCTTTTACCATCTATTTTATTCTCGAAACTATATATATCTTATCACAAGAATAAAAATAGATTGCTGCACCAGAAGTATTCTCAAGTAATTGTTCGGTATTTAATTGATGATTTGTCTGAAAAAGAAGTAAACGATTTTAAAAATATCAAATCGAAATATCACCGAAGAGTAATTACTAACGTTTTGATTGCTATTGATACTGCGGAAAGTAAAAGTGTAAGTAGTAAAATAAGAAGTTTGTATATGGATATGAAGCTAAATGAAGATTCCAGAAGAAAACTTCGTAAAAGATGGCATCATAAAATTAAGGGGATTCGAGAGCTTAGTCATATGAGGGTGAAGACTGATAATAAATACATTATGGAATTTCTTCAGAAATCAAATGAAATTCTAAGGATTGAGTCTCAAATGGGCTTAATTAAGCTACTCCCTTTTGTTCCTTTTGCTTTTTTAGATTCTCAAGAAAAACCGTTTACTGTTTGGGAGCAAATTAATGTTTTTGATTTAATTCGTAAAAAGCGGATTGAGATTCCTGAATTTCATTTGTGGCTTGATAGCTGGAACGATTCTGTTGTGATGTTTTGTTTGGATATGATTCGGGTGTTAAAGCAAAAAGAAGCTGCGCCAAAGCTAATGGAGTTGTTAAATCATGACAATGATTTGGTGAAAGGAAAGGTGATTAAGACTTTGGTGGATTTGGAGAGCAAGGAAGCTGTAATTAAATTAAAAGAACTGTATGTTTTGGAGGAGCTTCCAAATCAAATTAATATTATAAGATCGATTGGTCAATTGCGTTTGGAGAGTGAAATGGATTTTCTGCTTCTTAATGTTAATGATGAGGAGTTTAAAATAAGAATGGAGTGTTGTAAGTCGCTCGCTCTTGTTGGAGAGCCAGGATTAAGTAAGTTAAAATCTCTTGCTGAAAACGGGGATGAAGAATTGAAGAGGATAATCAATCATGTTTTAGATCCAAGAATATGAATTACGATGAATTTATAAGATTTATAAGCTTTTTTTTGGATAGGATATTTATTTCCTATGCATTTCTTTTGATCTTTAGTTATACTGTATTGAGTATTATTTCGGGGATTTCTTTAAATTATTATTTAAAGAAGAATAGTTTTGTGGATTATAATGTAATCCTCGATTCTCCATTGTCTCCGTCAGTTTCGGTACTTGTGCCTGCCTTTAATGAATCTAAAACCATTGTGGATAATGTTGAGTCTATTTATACGATTCATTACAATAATTTTGATGTTATTATTATCAATGATGGAAGTACCGATTCGACATTTGAAGAATTACAAAAAGCATTTAAATTAGAGAAGGTCAATTTCGCTGTTAATTTCGAGATTCCTTGCAAAGAGGTAAGAGGGGTGTATAAATCTTCGCTTTCAACATACTCCAATTTAATAGTTGTTGATAAAGAAAATGGTGGAAAAGCTGATGCTTTAAATGCCGGAATTAATGTCTCGGCTAATGCTTTATTTATGGCGATTGATGCGGATTCTATTCTGGAGCCAGATGCAGTTTTGAAGTTGGTGAAGCCATTTTTAGAGAGGACAGATCGAAGAGTAATTGCAGCCGGAGGTGTTGTAAGAATTGCGAATTCGTGTATTGTTGAAAATGGAAGAATAGCGAATGTTAAAGTTCCAAGGAATTTGTTAGCGAGAATGCAGGTTTTGGAATATACCCGATCGTTTTTAATGGGCAGAATGGCTTGGGCACGCCTTGATGGATTGATTATTATTTCGGGAGCTATGGGGATGTTCGACCGAGATGTGGTGGTGCAAAGTGGCGGATATGCTCACTCGATTGGTGAAGATATGGAGTTGGTGGTTAGAATTCGAAGATATATGTCTGAGAATCGTGAAAAATATAAGATCGAATATGTTCCGGATCCTTTGTGCTGGACTGAGGCTCCTGTAGATGTGAGGGTGTTTGGTAGACAGCGAAGCAGGTGGACTCGTGGAACAATTGAAACATTAACTGACCATTCGAAAATATTCCTTTCGCCCCAATACGGAGCAATGGGCTTATTGGGTTATCCTTTTTGGTTTTTATTTGAATGGCTGGCCCCACTCGTTGAGGTATTGGGAATTATTTATATGATTGTTTTATTTTTTACGGATAATCTCAGTTTAAATTTTATATTGATAACCTCCTTGTTTGTTTATACCTATGCAGTGTTTTTTTCCACATGTGCAATTCTTTACGAAGAGTTAACTTTTCATCGTTACGAACGAAAAATGGATGTTCTTCGCTTGTGGATTGCTGCTTTGTTGGAACCATTTATACTTCATCCAATTAGTTTGTTTTATGCTGTAAAAGGCAATATTGAGTATTTAATGGGAAATAGAAGTTGGGGTAGTATGGATCGAAAAGGATTTCTTCACAAACAAGATAAAGCAAAAAAAGATTAAGTCGAAGTCGTAAAAAACCGATTTATTCGACCTAGAAGTTCGCTTGGATCGATTGTTTTTGGAAAGTAATCGTTACAGCCAGCTTGTAATGCCAACTCTTTGTTTTTAATGGATTCATAGGCTGTTTGAGCTATTATTGGTGTTGTTTTAAGAGTTTTCCTGATTATTTTGATGGCTTCAATTCCATTTATATTGGGTAGTTGCAGATCTATTAATATTAAATCGGGAATATATCCCGATTGACACAAGTCTATTGCTTCCTGTCCGTCATGACATACAGTTATCTCAGCATTAGTTTTATCAAATAGTTCCTTTAGAAATGTAATGCTTGTGTCAAGATCCTCTACGATAAGGATTTTCATTTCGGTCCAAATATAATTGATGCTTTCGGATTTGCTTGTCTCGATGTATTCTTCAGATTTATTAATGGGGATGTGAAATTCGAATTTGGAACCAATTCCAATTTTAGATTCATAGAGTAGCTCGCCTTTCAAAAGTTCTATCAAGCCTTTTGAGATGGGTAATCCTAAGCCAGCGCCACCAAATTGGCGGGTGTAGATGTTTTCAACCTGTCCGAAACGTTCAAAAATCACATTTTTCTTTTCCAACGGGATGCCTATTCCAGTGTCTTCAACAGTGATTTTCAGTATGGATTTTTCTATTATTGATGAAATTGTGATTGTTCCTTTTTCGGTAAATTTAAGAGCGTTGTTAATTAGATTGCTGAGTATTTGTTTTATTTTCCCATGGTCGGAACGTATTTGATCTTCTTCTTTTGAGATTGTATTATTAAAAATAATTTCTAAATGATCTTTTTTGTATCTTTTCTTATCTACAGCAAAAAATAATTGCAAATCATCAAATAAATTTCCAATCGAAAAAATAGAAAGATTTACTTTGAGTTGGTTTACTTCCAAGTAGGAAATATCAATAATGTTATCGATAATAACTAAAAGTTGCTTTCCGTTTTGAGTTAGTATGTCGATGTACTTCTCTTTTTTTTCCTGACTAAGATTTTCTTTAAGTAACAATTGACTAAAGCCTAGTATTCCGTTCATTGGTGTTCGTATTTCATGACTCATGTTGGCCAGAAACGCAGATTTTAGCCGATCACTTTCTTCGGCTTGTCGCAAAGCGATCGTAAGTTTATTTTCGGCTTCCTTTATTGCAGATATGTCAACAATAAAAGCAAGGAATTCTTTGTTGATTAGCTCTACAGCACTAATGTATACAGGAATATTTTTGCCAGTAGTAGTTTGGACGAGTACTTCCCCTTGAGTTTTTCCCTTGGTAAAAAGCTGATTAAAAAGATCTTGGTTTCGTTTTAGTTGTGTGGGTGAAAAAAAATCTGGAATGAATGCGGAATCCAGCTTTGTCTTGGGGAGTTCCAATAGGTCAAGAAATGCTTGGTTGGCATAACTAACTTTGGTGTCTGAATTGAAAATTACCAATCCGTTTGGAGATTCCTCAATGTATGTTCTCAATTTATTTTCGCTTGAGATTAATGCATTTTCAGTTCTCAATCTTTCTGAGATATTATTCATCAGCCAAATTTCTTTCTTTTCAAATTTGTATGCGTGGAATTCAACTTGTTTAACGTCACCATTTTTACTTGTGATGCTTGTGGTTGAAGCATTTTTAAAGTTGTTGATTTTGTTTTCCAAATAAAACTGAATATTTTCTTCTCTTCTTTCTGGATAAAGTTTTGAGAACCAGGAAGTAATGTTTGGAAGTTCTGAATTGGTGTAACCAGTAATCTCAAATGCTTTTTTATTGGTGAAAAGGCTTTCGTCTTCTTCAACCAGAATTGCCCCCGATGGTAAATTTTCAATCATCTCACGAAATCGTTTTTCAGACTGCTTTAAAGCTGCTGCGGTTCGAATTCTTTCTGATATTTCATTTTGCAATTCGATGTTTTTATGCCTTAGGTTTGAGGTTTGTTTAGCAACAGCCTTTTGTAATTGTTTATTGAAAAAAAACAAATAGATTAATATAATTATAACGATAGTGCTTACCGAAATAGCTATTCCAAGTATCCATTTTAACCAAATAGGAGTGTTGTATTCTTCTGTTTGGTATATAAAACCGTTTAAATCGTAATTTTTTGAAATCATCCCCATTTTTGAGCATATATTGGCAATATTCTCCCATCTGCCAGGGTTGATATGACCAATTTCTACATATTCGTTTAGAATCAATTTTTTAATTTGATTTGCTTCGAATTCCAAATGTTTCCTGCTTTTTGATACGGGGTATTCGCTTAGAATTAAATCGATTATTTCATTTTGATTTTTTAAGGCATAATCCCAGCCTTTTTTGCTAGCTTCTAGAAAAGCTTTCACTCTTTTGGGATTGTTTTCTATTTCTTTTTCGCTTGTAAATAAGCAGTCGCCGTAAAAATCAATTCCATACGTTTTGGGTGATATAATTGTGTAGGGAATGTTTTTTTCTTGCAGATAAAATGCCTCGTTGGTAGAGTATGCATTTAAAGCATCTGTTTTGCCATCAATTAAATCGTTGATGTTATAGGTTGTTGAAATTCGTTTGATGTTGTCTATTTGGATGCCCTCTTCATAAAAAATTGCCATAAGTTCTGGGTCTCTGTATTCATCCAGTAGCATTATTTTTTTATTAATAAGATCATGTGCGGTGTGAATGTTTGATTTTTGCAGGCAAATAAATATAGATGGAGAACTTTGGAATATTGAGGCGAGTAATACTACTGG
>JBFFMG010000075.1:0-12261 GCA_041554215.1 Labilibaculum sp. | reverse complement strand
TACATAGTAGGAAGTTTCCACATCAGGAGCAGGAACAATCAGTGGTCCATTCTCAATAATAGGAGCTTGAGTAAAATCATTCACATACCATTCGTAAAAATCAGGGAGCGGTTCTTTAATAGAAACACTTATATCCTCGTTATAGCTTTCGCAAATTAAATCCAATTCACCTCCAGTATTCACTCCCAAATCAGGAACAATTTTGGAAATAGCTTTTGTGAAACCAGAATAATAACCAGCTGCACCAACCCAACCAGATCGAACTGTCCAAGCTACATTAATTGCCTTATTACTATTAAAGCGATAATTCCCATGAACATCACCTTCTACAATATAACTAACCCACTCAGAATTTCCGTTAATTGGCTTGGCATCAGCCAAGGAAAGAGTATGGTAAGTTGTTACACCTCCAACCGTTTTTTGATAGTCAACAACAGCTTGCTTTTGCGTTAATATTGTAATCGCCGCATCTGTAACCTGTTTCCCTGCAATATAATCAGCAAATGGAACTGTTACTTCCTTCATCCCAGTCAATGATAGAGGTGGAATAAAATTTAATCCAATATTTGTTCTTGTAGCATCTCCACACATGGATTGATAAACGTATACGCTTTTGTCCTTAGTATCAATAAAAAGATTATCGAAAGCCGGTCTATAAGCTATTCCTCCCCAGGTATTATAGGATTCAATCATGTTATCCAAAATCGTAAATTCCCCAGCTTTGGCTATTGTTGTTTCATAATTTCCATTTACCCAAACCTCTGTATTATCTTCAATTGCAACAACAACGGTGCGTTCCTGATCAATATCAGTTCCCCTTCCGCGCATTACCACATATTTATCTCTTAACTGATCTGCAGGAACAATTTGATCAATACCAATTTCCTGCGAATCAGAAGAACCTGCAGTCCATGATCCTGTATTAACAACAATAGGTTTGGTTGCTGTAATATGAGTTCCATTCATTCCATTCCATGCACTGGTTCCTAAATTATAAAACTCAGAAAATTCAAAATCAACTCCGATAACATAACTCTCCCCTTTTTTTAACGATACATTGATTACATCGGTTTTGGCAATTGGTTTTAAGCTTAGCACACCCGAATTATACTCCGATAAAAAAGAGCTCTTTATATCTGAAAAAGTAACATCGGTATCTTCGGTTGCCATTACAGAAATAAAATGACTCCTTCTATTTCGATAACCACTAGGCAAATTGTGATTATATAAATGACCCGATCTAAAATCAATTCCTTTTGCATAAGTCCCTTTTGCGGTTAAGGATCCCCCATGAACAGCAGTTACGTGACGAATATTCACAAAAAAAGGTCCATCTGAAGAAAAAAACCGTAGACCTCTATCAGCAAGAGGTTTATTTAATTCAACTGCTCCAACAACTCCCAAGGGATAATCATAGGAAGAAGGGTAAGTGAATACCTCACCATAATTATCTCCTGCAGGTGTTTTAAATATATACTCGTAGGGTGCTCCTCTTGAAATAACAATAGGCTCGCCTACATTTAAAAGTGTGCCATCACCCTTATAAATGAAAACTTCCACATTGTTTGTAGAATTAGTTGATAGAACTGCAGTATGTCGTCCTATATCATCATCAAGATTTGAGCCATTGTAGAATGGTGGCACATAATGCTCATAGTCATACTGAGCCATTCCGCTGAAAGGCAGAATAAACAATAAACTAATAAAAACGAACTTAAATACTTTCACTAATTGGGTAGAAGTCTCACCATTTCTCATATCTTTAAAATTCAAGGTTTAGAACGTATTCAATTTGCAACGAAAGAAATCTTACATTGAAAAACAACATAAAACAGCTCAATCATTGCAACTTACAAAACCATCTAAATAGATAGTTTAAAAAGATTTAAATATAACAACTCATTAAATCAATTTATCATTTCTTTGTGGCTCAATAAAAGTTCCACCAAGTACCTCCTTAAACTGATAAATGATCCTTTTTGTTACAGATTTACATTTAAAAAGCAAATTTAAGTAAAATTAAATAATTAACTATAATAAAAAAGGTAGCGCCCACTTGGAATGCTACCTTATATTATGACAAATGTGAATTATTTAACACATTATTTTCTCAACCTCCTCAACACTAACAGGAATTCTCTTTCCAATTAATCGATTTCCCTTTTCTGTCACCAAAACATCATCTTCTAAGCGAATACCTCCAAAAGTACGATACTCATTTACTTTATCGTAATTAATATATTCCATGTGCAATCCTTCTTCCTTCCACTTGTCCATTAACGCAGGAATGAAATAAATTCCTGGTTCATTCGTAATAACAAAACCTGGTTTTAATTCTTTTCCTAAACGTAAATAAGCTGTTCCGAACTGATCACTTCGCTGAATTTCATCATCATACCCAACAAAATTCTCACCTAAATCTTCCATATCATGAACATCCAATCCCATCATATGACCCAATCCATGAGGCATAAATAATGCATGCGCTCCAGCTTTTACCGCATCCTCAACATTACCTTTCATCAAACCAACTTCTTTCAAACCAGAAACCAGCACTTTACAAACCTCTAGGTGAATACTTCTATAGGTTACTCCTGGGCGAATTAATTCATTGCCTTTATTTATTCCAGCCAATACAATTTCATAAATTTCTTTTTGTTTTACTGAAAACGTTCCGCCAACAGGTATTGTTCTAGTATTATCCGATGCATAATGAGAGTCTGTCTCTGCTCCACTATCTACGAGCAATAAATCTCCCGTTTTAAGCAAGTTGCCATGCTCATGATTATGAAGTGTTTCTCCACGTTTTGAAACAATAGCAGGAAAAGATAATAAACCGCCAGCTCGCAGAGCAATTGCCTCACATTCACCAGATATTTGTCTTTCGTAGACTCCGTCTTTGGCCATTTTCATTGCAGTAGTATGAATTTCATACCCAATAGCTGCGGCACGTTCCAATTCCTTAATTTCGTACTCGTCTTTAATTTCACGTAGAGAAACAACAGCTTTTATAAATTCTGTAGAAGCCTTCTCTTTAATTTGATTCAAAGGAGTTCCTAATAATTCATGAATCAATATTTTGTTTTCGGCACGATATACTGGTAAGAAATGTATTTTACGACCTGCATTTATAGCATCAGCAACAAAAGTTTTTAAATTGTCAAAAGGGGCAGTATTTTCTACACCAAAAGGAGCTGCTTGATCTACAACACTTGGTTGAGGTCCCATCCAAATGATATCATCAATATCAACATCATTACCAAAAATGTAATCTTTATTATTATCGATATCAAAAACACCAGCAAAACCAGGATGATCGATGCCAAAAAAGTACAAAAATGTACTATCCTGACGATAATGATAAACATTACCTGCGTAATTCATTGGAGCCTCTGGATTACCCAATACCAATGCAATTCCATCGTTCATTATTTCACGTAGCTGATTACGTCTTTTAGTATATACTTCTTTTGGAAACATGTTGTTGTGTATTTTATAGTGTTTTGTAAAATGAATTCGAAAGATACAAAAAAGAGAGGTATTTGATAAACTATAAGCACTATTTATAAATACAAAAAACGGCCTCCAATTTTGGAAGCCGTACAATTCAAAAAAAAAGAATACTATAGTTTAATTTCCCGATCAACAGTTTGATCTAAAGAAATAAATGTTTCTGTTTTAGATATTCCTGGTATATTTTGCAGTGTATTAATTAAAATATCCATCAAATGCTGATTATCCCTACAAAGCATTTTCACTAAAAATGTAAAATTACCTGTTGTAAAATGACATTCTATAATTTCAGGAATAGCATCAATTTTATCGACAACCATTTTGTATTGATGAGCATGATCTAGAGAAATACCTACAAAGGCACAAACTTCATAACCTAAAGCTCTTGGTTTAACAATAAATCTAGATCCATCAATAATCCCTGCATCTTCAAGTTTTTTAACTCTTTGATGAATTGCGGCACCAGAAATCCCACATTCCCTGGCAATTTCCAGAAAAGGAATTCTTGCATTTTTAATCAAGTAAGATAGAATCTTCTGATCCACTTCATCAATTTGAACTTTCATTAGTTTTATAGTTTAGATTTAAATAGTTCGTAGATACTTACATGAAATTTCAAAATTTCCAGATGAAATATAAAAAAATCATGCGAGCCACATTCTTGTGGTTAATTTATACCATTAAAGGAACCATATGTTTCAATTCATTACAATATTAGCAAATTTATTGATAATTCATAAGTAAATAAAATCTAAAACAACATATTCTCCAAATTTAGAACCAATTCACTCAAGCAATATAACATATCGCTAAATTCAATACTGTTTAAAAAAAATCCCTTCAGATACTGCTTTACAACAAAAATAACTTAATAAAAAAAAGACTAATTTTGAACGCTAATTAGATTTACACTTTTAAAATACAACTATCATTATTAGTTGAACTGATAACAAATACTTTATGATTAAATTAAGACCCTTAATGTTTGTCGGCACAGGATCGGATGTTGGAAAGAGCATTATTAACACAGGATTTT
This sequence comes from Labilibaculum sp., assembly GCA_041554215.1. GTDB lineage: Bacteria > Bacteroidota > Bacteroidia > Bacteroidales > Marinifilaceae > Labilibaculum. The sequence goes on along the minus strand of JBFFMG010000075.1, from coordinate 7,712 downwards.
GCAGAATTCTTAAACAAGATGGCTATCAACCAGCACCTTTTAAAGCGCAAAACATGTCTCTTAATTCTTTCGCAACACCAGAAGGATTTGAAATTGGTCGAGCCCAAGCAGTTCAAGCTGAAGCTTGTGGTTTATCTTGTCATACAGACATGAACCCAGTACTTTTAAAACCAACCAATGACAAAAGCTCACAAGTTGTTTTAAATGGCAAACCTATTGGCACTCAAACAGCGGTTGACTACTTTATGGGGAATAATAAAATCGCTCTATTCGATGAAGCAAAAGCAGCATTTCATCGTTTAAATAAAAAATACAACCCTGTTGTTTTGGAAGGAGCAGGAAGCATTTCCGAATTAAATTTAAAAACCAGAGATATTACCAACATGCGAATGGCTATTGAAGCCAATGCTGTTACGTATTTAATTGCTGATATTGATAAAGGAGGTATTTTCGCAAGTGTTTACGGTAGTATTCAATTGCTTGATGAAGACGAACGCAAACAAATTAAAGGAATAATTATCAATAAGTTCAGAGGTGACATAAAGCTATTCGAAGACGGAAAAAAAATTCTCGAAGAACTTACCGGTAAGCCTGTTATTGGAATTCTTCCCTATTTTAAAGACATTCACATAGAAGAAGAAGATTCGGTCAGTCTCGAAAAAAAATCAAAAACTGCAAACAAAGAAAAAATAAATTGCGCAGTAGTTATATTACCTAGGATGGCTAATTTCACAGACTTTAGCGTTCTTGAACATGACCCCAGAGTACATCTTTTTTATACAAACAATCCTTCAGAAATTGAGAATTCAGATATTGTAATTATTCCAGGAAGTAAAAATACCATTTCTGATCTTCAGGAACTAAAGAAGAACGGTGTTGCCCTGTCGATAGTAAAGGCGCATAAAAATGGAAAAAAAGTAATTGGTATTTGTGGTGGTTATCAAATGATGGGCGAAAAAATTAGCGATCCTCTTCAAGTTGAAGGCGATATACCAAGCATTGCCGGTTTAGGAATTTTACCGGTAACAACAACAATAACCAATGAGAAACTTACTGAGCAATGCAAATTCAAATTCAGAAACACAAATAAAGAATGCATTGGATATGAGATTCATATGGGACAAACGACAGCTACAAAAACAAACATTCCCTTATGCATCTTATCCAATGGAAAAACAGATGGTTATCATCTAAATCAAAATTGTTGGGGAAGTTATATTCACGGTATTCTTGACAACCAAATTGTGATTCAGGACTTATTATCTGGGTTCAACCTAGAGCATGAAAGTAATTTTAATTATCAGGAATTTAAAGAAAAACAGTACGACAAGCTGGCTGGTTTAATAAGAGAAAACATAGATCTGGATTTGTTTTACTCTCATTTAAAAGAAGACTAATTAAACATGAACAATTGCAATAATCATTATATAATTACTGGTGGCCCAGGCTCCGGTAAATCCACTCTTCTGGGTGCATTATCAGAACTCGGGTATCAATGTTTTGAAGAAATTTCACGTGTGGTCATTCAGGAGCAACATGAAATAGGCGGTGATAAAGTGCCCTGGCAGAACTTATCCGAATTCGCAGAAATTTGCTTTGAACGTATGAGTGCACAACTTGACGACTGCGAATCCACAGGGAAATGTTTTTTTGATCGCGGCCTACCTGATATTATTGCCTATGTTAGACGTGGAGGTCTGGCTGTCCCATCAAAATATTTTCAAAAATCGAATCAATACAACAAAGCAGTATTTTTAGCTCCGCCATGGAAAGAAATTTTTATTAATGATGCCGAAAGGCCCGAATCATTCGAAGATGCAGCGGAAATATCTGTTTTCTTAAAAAACACCTATAAAGAATTAGGCTTTACAGTTATCGAACTACCTAAGTTTTCGGTGGCTAAACGTGTTCAATTTATTGAGAATTATTTATCCACAGATAATGATTTATGAATTGCCTGATAAGTTGCTTTTGCAAGCATTTCACCAAACAAAACATGCTTACCACAATATTGAACTGCAGGACCGTCACCACAAGCTACTGCTGTAGAATCGGTTCCTGTTCCTGTGGCTACGAATCCACTAATTGGACTTAACACTTCTAGATCCTGTAAACAGGCAGCTTTTGCTTCAGCAACCATCATAACACACTCAACCATAGCAGAATCAGACAATTGAGCATTTGTAAGAACGAGTATATTTATCGTACCCGCTTTTTGGCACTCCTCGTTCATAAATTGATAATCCGCCTCATCTCCCGCCCGACGGGCATTTGAAACTCCAGACGTAACTAAAACCTCTATCCAAACACCCTGTTTTTCTATTCGAACACTTCGGAATGAACTCATTAAAGCAGCCGTCATCATTCCGACACAATTCCCTTGCCATTTTTTAGAATTAACGATTCTTTGAAGAGTAATCTCCGGAGATTCAAAATCTGTTTTTTTCCCATTAAAGTTAGCGTCAACCTTAGAGTTTAAAAAATGATTGGCATTACAACAACCACCATTTAAGATTGCTGAACTTATCATTCGAACCGATTTCTTAAACTCTACATGTAAGAATTGATTGGTTAATTCGACAGAAAAATTCATTATCTATTCCTTAACATCTTGTTGAAAAGCAAACGAAACAGCCTCGTGATATTTCTTTAAGCCTCCAGATTTCTTAATTCCCTTATAAACTTTTCTTTCATTCTCGAATTGACTCGAAAAATATTCCCAGAATGGCTTCACCTTTTGCAAGATTTGTGTATCTCCACTTAAAAACGAGGTATAGGTAGAAAATATCTCATCGTGCATTTTACGCAATGCCAACTTTCGTTCATTCGCAGATGGAATATCAATTCCTTTTATTTTTGCCGGCAACCAATAATCTCTCAAGATACCTCGTCCGATCATTACATGTTTCAAATCAGGAAACTGAGAAATTAAACTCTCAAAATCTTCTAATTTCTCAATGTCACCATTAAAGGCAATCGTCTTATTAAATCCGTCCTGAATTTGCTGAAAATAATCACGATCAGCACTTCCCTTATACATTTGTTTACCAATACGAGGATGAAGGATAATTTCATCAACATCAAAATCCTTAATCACATCTAAAACTGGAAGAATCTCTGATTGATCTTCTAAACCCAAACGCATTTTAATCGACAACTCAATTTTTCCGGAATAAGCATTCGTCAATATTTCCTTAATCTTTTCGGGATAAGGAAGTAGACCTGAGCCTTTATTTTTTCTTGTAACCATAGGAAAAGGACATCCTAAATTCCAATTCATTTTTTTATAACCAAGTTCTGAAAAGTAGGTTTCAAAAAATTGAAATTCCTCAATTGATCCTCCCAAAAACTGGGGCACCAATCGATTATTCCTTTCCAAAAATGGCTCAACCTCTCTTTTATGAGAAGTTCTAACTTCTCCCGATCCTTTAAGAACAAGAAAAGGGGTATAGAATTCGTCTACGCCCCCAATGCATTTTTCATATGCTTGTCGGAACACCCAATCAGTATATCCCTGAAGAGGTGCTAATGAAATTTTCATATAATTATAATTTCTTATTTTCCATCCTAAAAGTGTTCAGGAGGAGGTCGCTTGAATAATCCTATTAAATCTTGTCGTAATCCTATTCAGGCTTTTTATTTTTAGCGTCCAAAACTTAAAACACCTAGTAACTGTTTACGTTGACGGTAATAACTAATTCCATCCTCGGTTCCAATACTCTTCACAAATTGATCAATCATGGTATCGTAAATAGTTCCAAACTTAAATCTTTCTGGAGGATACAGCTCTGGATTGTGCATATCTTCCAATCTTGAAAGATACATCCGGCCCACCATCTCGCTACTTAAATCATCGCGATACATTCCTTGTGCCATTCCTTTCTCAATATTAATCTTAATTTTATCAAAAATAAATTCCATTCTCTCATCCATGTGTTTTTTATAAACTTCTGGAAAATGAGACTCAAACTCCATCGTAACTGATGGAGTTAGATTTTCGAAGCGATCATTCATCTCTTGACTTACAATGAATAAAATATCGATGGCATTCTGACCTTCAAAATTATATTGAGTAAAAATAGTCTCAAAAGATTTCCGTTCGTATTCAAGAATTTTCTCAACCAACTCCTCTACCGAATTAACAAATTTTGAGACATCAGATGGTGATACTCCAAATTCTTTCACTTTATCAAACGTAAAGCCACTTAATCCATTTTTGAACAAGTAAGCTCTTACCTTCTCTATGATTTGAATAAAATCCTTATCCATACAATCTTACAGCTAAAAAATTAATAAATGAATCTATACCCTAGTTTGTTTTCTCAAGATAGGCATAAAATTAGGCATTTTTCTATTGAGAAGGTAAAACAAAACAATATTTTGGTGAATTAAATGTCTTTTGATTAAAACTAAAAATTAGACAATACATACTCGTTGGGAAGATCGAGGACAAACTATTTTCTCTGAACGAGATATAACAGAAATTGTATCCAATTCAGACTACAGATTAAGCCAATCTTAATTATTGATCATTTTATTAAAAGTAAATCGTAGACTAAAAATAAATTTGATGTTCCTTTCATCCAAAATTAGAATAATTATTCATCAATAATTGTCTATTCATTGATCAAAAACATTGATTCATAAAAATTAAACTGTTAAAATTAGAAAAGTTAACATCATACATTATATTTACCAACGAAAGAGTTCTATTAAGCACTTTGGTAATTAATTGTACTTATTCATAAGTAAATTTAAGTAGTAGTATAGGGCGGCTAGTCACCGCCCTTTTTTTATTTCATATATTGGATTGAAATTTCGTCAAAGCCTTTCCTCGAGCTAAAAAATTCTACAGTTCACGTTAGATTTCGAAATGCAGGAATTGCAAATGAATCTTCCCCTATGGGATTTATCACGTAAAACAATCAAAAAACATATTGTTAGCAGTGAGGTCGTAAAAGACAACATCTACACTACTGGCAAACAGGAAACCATATCATATTTTAATGGAGGAAACAATCTAATCCAATGCTCGACAGAGTTGATAAATTCGGAGGCAAGATTGTGGTACCTAAAACGGAAATCACACCTAAAATTGGATGCTTTGCAGTTTCTGAAAGCCTTGAAGGAAACCATGTTGCCCTACACTCAACAGGGTAAATGATATAAAAAGAGGATGTTCAAAAAGGTATATTTTGCCTTGAATTGTCATATTGAGCAATACTTTTTGGACATCCTCTTTCTTTTTAAGAAATTTATTTCTTTAATTCTGCTTCAATCACTTTTTTCATTCCTTCGAACTCTTCGTGATTAAATAAACGAGTAAGATAAATGATTTTACCTTCTCTATTAATAATAACATTACGCGTTACCCCACTTTCTTTGTGTGCATATCTAGTGAATATTCCTGCCCCCTCATCCAATGCAACCGGATAAGTTATTCCTGTAGCTGAAATTAATTTTTCGGCCTTTTCTATTGGCTCATCCAAATCTAAAGCATACAAAGCAAAATCTTTATCTTTGTGCATCTGCCAAATTTCCTTCTCAATAAATGGCATCTCTTTTCGACAAACACCACACCAACTAGCTGTAAACTGGAGCATTACAACTTTACCTTTTAAATCTGAAAGCTTCAGTTTACTGCCATCAGTCAGATTCATTTCAAAATCAGGAGCTACATCTCCAACTTTTACAATATACCCTCTAGAATCGGGCGTTTGTGACATTCCTGAAAAAACTAATCCCATAATCAACCCTATTGTTACAATTACCTTATTCATTCTTTACTTCAATTATAAACTATTTTTACAACCAAACGTAATCAAATAAAGGTAAAATTCAAAAACAGTGATTAGCATCTGCTAAATAGAATCTATTTTATAATTCTAAACTCCATTGACTCAACTTAAATGCATTCAACCAAATTCCCTTATTTGTTTTAGCATCTTTAAAAATCACTTTTACAGGATTAACACCATCCGAAACAAAAACAGTTTCTACTGTTGCAGCAGGTGCAAATTGCATTTCTTTTCCATTCGCCAACATCATACCATTTTCCTTAGCTTCAGAATTAAATGTTACTGTTACAGATTTTAAGCCTTTACTTTTAGTTGTTAGTTAAGATGTTGACTAATGTATGAGGAACACTTACAGCTTCCCATTTATCATTATTAAAACCTATTTTATAAAATTCTCCTTCCGGATTGCCTAAATAAAATTTCCAACCAGTATTTATGCATTATTTACTGCGACCAGAAATAAGAACAGGCTATTTTTTTAGCTTGTACCTGAAAAACGAACAAGGCAAATACAAGAATTAATTGCAGACTTTTTCGAATCATTTTAAGGATATTACATTTGAATATTGTAATCTTTTAGAATTCGAATTTATTACGAATAAAAAATATTCCCCTTCTGATACTTACAGTAATACAGGGGGGATATAAAAATCTTGAACAATTCACTAAAAAATGGCCAATACAATAAAATGCATTGGCCATATAAAATTTAATTTTCACAGTAAATTTCTATCTTCTTTATATTTTATAGATTCCTATTTTCCTATAAAGTGTTTTTCTATCCATATTTAACAAGCGCGCAGCTTTACTTTTATTATTATCCGTAATCGTTAAAACTCTTTTGATTCTTTCACCTTCACTCTCATTTTCAAACAAAGGATTTAAATATTCGCGAGCATTTTCGTAAAACGAAGATGGTAATTCGTTTAAAGTAATCACTTCACTTTTTGCAAGAAGAGTTGCGCGCTGAATCGTATTCTTCATTTCTCTTAAATTACCCGGCCAAGTATAATTAGTTAGAACATATTCCGCACTTGTTTCAAAACCACGAACCGATTTCCCCAGACAGTTATTTGCCATTTTGAGAAAAAAATTCGCAAAATGCATAATATCCGTTTGCCTTTCTCTTAAAGGGGGAACATTAATCTGAAACTCATTTAATCTATGATATAAATCCTCCCGAAAAGCACCAATTTGTTGAGATTCATTTAAATTATCATTTGTTGCTGCAAGAATTCTAACATCAACCACCACCTCTCTATTACTGCCAACAGGTTTCACTTTTCGTTCCTGCAAAGCGCGTAATAATTGAACTTGCGTTGAATGATTTAGGTTCCCAACCTCATCCAAAAACAAGACTCCTCCGTTTGCAGCCTCAAAATGTCCTATTTTATCAGATATAGCCCCTGTAAAAGCTCCTTTTTCATGACCAAAAAATTCACTCAAGGCTAATGTTTTAGAAATAGATCCACAATCGACAGCAACAAATGGCTTTTGCGACCTATCACTTTTTTCATGAATCATCTTCGCTATAATTTCCTTCCCTGTACCACTCTCCCCTACAATTAGAACGGACATTAGAGTTGGAGCAATTAAATTAATGTGCTTTAGTAATTCTTGCGATAACTTTCCTTTGCCTTGATAATAATCTGGAATACCTGAAGACACCCTAGCTTTCGATTCTACAATAGGTTTTTGATGTGAAAGAGCCTTATTAACAATATCCAAAACTTCATCGGGTCCAAATGGTTTAGAAATAAAATCATAAGCTCCCAATTTAATTGATTTTATTGCCGACGAAATATCCGCATAACTAGTCATCATTACCACCTCGGTATTTGGAGTCGTTTGCTTCACATGGCTTATAATTTCCATACCGCACATTTCAGGCATTCTTAAATCAGTAAGTACGAT
>JBFFMG010000074.1:0-12261 GCA_041554215.1 Labilibaculum sp. | reverse complement strand
GCTCACCCTGCGGGATTAATTGCAAAAGGCTTGTTAAGTAATCCAGTTCCATACTGTCATATTGTTACTACAACAACTCATAAAACTTTGCGTGGACCTCGTGGTGGTTTGATCATTATGGGAAAAGATTTTGAGAATCCTTGGGGACAAACAACACCAAAAGGTGAAGTTAAAATGATGTCTCAGGTTTTGAATTTTGCTGTTTTCCCGGGACAACAAGGTGGACCTCTTGAGCATATTATTGCTGCAAAGGCTGTTGCTTTTGGTGAAGCTTTAACTGATTCATACAAGGAGTATGCAATTCAAATGCAAAAAAATGCAAAGGTAATGGCTGCGGAATTTATGAAGTTAGGATACAAAGTTATTTCGGGTGGAACTGATAACCATTCAATGTTGGTTGATCTTCGTTCTAAATTCCCTGAAATTTCAGGAAAGAAGGTTGAGAATGTATTAGTTAAAGCTGATATTACCATTAATAAAAATATGGTTCCATTTGATACTCGTTCTCCATTTGCTACTTCGGGTTTACGTGTTGGTACTCCAGCAATCACAACTCGTGGTTTAAAAGAGGAACACATGCCGGTTATCGTTCAAATGATTGATGAGGTTATTAGTAATATCGAAAACGAAGAGGTAATTGCTTCTGTTCGTGAGCGTGTAAACGAAATGATGTGTGAGCGTCCTATGTTTGCTTACTAGACTGATTTATAAAAACATTAGATAGAAGAGGAGAATTTATTTCTCCTCTTTTTTTTTGTCCAAATTGAGATCCGTTTTGAAAGTTAGGCTTCTATAACATGTTAAGTAGAGTTAAATTCGATCACCTATTTTGTTTTTAAACATGTTTGTTCTCAATTTTTATCTTTAGTTTAAGCGCCTAAAATAGATTAAATTATGGAATGGTATTATTATATTTTGATTGTAGTTGTTGGAGTTTTTTGTGGGTTTTTAAACACACTCGCAGGTAGTGGTTCAATAGTTAGTTTGGCTATGTTGATGTTTATGGGATTACCTGCAAATGTTGCTAATGGGACTAATCGCATTGCCATTTTAATGCAGAATATTGTTGGAGTAAGTAGTTTTAAAAAACAAAAGGTATTTACTTTTAAAGAAGGGATCTGGCTTGCACTTCCTGCTATTGTTGGATCTGTTGTTGGAGCAGCCTTGGCCGTTGAAATTAACGAGGACATGATGCAGAAAACCATTGGAGCTTTGCTTATTTTCCTCTTTTTTATTGTGCTTTACAAACCTGACGCTTGGGTGAAAGGACAAGCAGGCTTAATTCGATCTAAACCAAGTGTGATACAAGTTGTAATATTCTTTTTTATTGGCTTATATGGTGGTTTTATTCAGGCAGGAGTGGGGTTTTTTCTTCTTTCCGGCTTAGTATTAGGAGCCGGTTTTGATCTTGTAAAAGCCAATGCAATTAAGGTATTTATAGTGCTTCTTTACACTCCATTTGCGTTAGGTGTTTTTATAATGAACGGACAGGTTGACTACAAGATTGGTTTTATTCTTGCGGCAGGAAATATGATTGGTGCCTATATCGCAGCTAATTTTGCTGTTAGTTTGGGCGCAAAATTTGTACGTTATATTCTTTTAGCTGTGATTGTTTTTGCCTCTTTAAAGTTTCTTGGGGTATATGAGATGCTTGGATTGTTGTAATATCAATTCAATTGAAAATGATAGGTAATTGAACCTTGCTGAAAGGCAGATGCTTTTGGGTCAGAATTAAACACGGCCTTCATTGCAGCCTTTCTGGCGGCTTCAAATAGGGTAGAGTTACTTGTTGTAGAGCCAGGCATTCCGGGTCTGGCATTTACTACTTTCCCATTTCGGTCGACAGTTATTTCGACAACAACTTTTCCACTTTCTTGAAGATTGTACTGTGGTTTTGGGATAGATAAAGAATTTCTGCCTAGTAAATCATACGAAACACCTTTGTTCCCTAGGCCCGAACCATTGTAATTATCAGAGTCTGGGGATCCATTTGGAGAACCTTGATTGCCCGATGGAAAAGTTTTACCCTGCGAAGAGTTAGTCGAAGTTCCCTGACCAAAAACGTTTTTCGCTTTATTGTTGATATTGGCAATCTTTTCTTGTCTTTCAGCTTCTTCTTTTCTCAGTTTTTCGATCTCTGCCAAACGTTGTCTTTCAGCCTCAGCTTCCTGTTGTTGCTTTATTTCTTCTTGACGTTTCTTCTCAAGCTCAATTTTCTTTAGTCGGTCCTGTTCTGCTTTTATTTTTTTATTTTTTTCTGCCTCCGCCTTCTTTTTAGCAATTTCCTCTGCCGAAAGAACTGAAGGAGCATCTTCATTATCCTGTGTCAGAATTTTTTCATTGGCTGAACTAGCCGATTTCTCAGGTTTTGCTTGAGTCGGTTGCGGTTTTGGTTTTTCTGCAGGTTTAGAAACGGCACTTACTGCCATGTCCGATTTAGAAGGAGCAGGATCTTCTTTTCCTAATCCTTGATTTGTATTTCCAAAATTAACCAAAATCCCCTCTTCTTCAGGCAATGGAAGAGCTGTATGAAAGCCAAGATAAAATAGTAAGGCAAGTAATCCTATATGGAAAATCATTGTCCCCACAAATCCAATTCGCTTACCTTTTGAATTACTCATTTAATAAAATTATTTAGCTCTTGTGGCCAATATTAACTTGTACTTATTGTTTTTCGCAATATTCATTACTTTAACTACTTGCTCCATAGGTACAGATTTATCGACGTGCAATGAAATAGTCGGATCTTCTTCTCTTACCAAGCGTCTTTGTAAACGATTTTCTAATTGTGAAAAAGGTACAGGTGTCGTTTCAATAAAAAAGTTAAACGATTTATCGATAGAAACCGTAGTTATTGGTTTTGCAGCTGTTTGATTTTTGCTTTGAGGCAATAGTAATTTAAGTGCATTTGGAGCGATAAGAGTTGATGTTACCATAAAGAAAATGAGTAACAAGAACACAATATCAGTCATTGATGACATACTAAAATTAGGATTTACCTTATTTCTGGTCTTTAATGCCATGAGCTAATTACTTAATTGGTTCGTTCAATAAATCCATAAATTCGGTAGTGGTTGCCTCCATTGTAAAAACAACTTTTTCAACTTTTGCTACCAAAATATTATATGCAAAATAAGCGATTATACCAACAATAAGACCTGCAACTGTTGTAACCATCGCTGTATATATACCGTGCGACAAGAGAGAAACATCAATATTGTTACCAGCAGTAGACATATCGTAAAAAGCCTGAATCATACCCATTACTGTACCCAAGAATCCAATCATTGGAGCTGCACCAGCAACGGTGGCAAGTGTTGGAAGATTTTTCTCAAGCTTAGAAACCTCTAAGTTGCCAATGTTTTCAATTGCAGCGTTCACATCATTCAATGGTCGTCCAATGCGCTTAATTCCTTTCGAAATCATTTTTGATACAGGAGTATCATTCGACTCACAGAGAGCTAACGCCGAATCCATTTTTCCATCATGAATATAATCTCTAATTCTGTTCATGAAATTTGAATCTACTTTTGTTGCTTTTCGAATTGCGTAGAATCTTTCAAAAAAGATGTACATGGCAATAGCCGAAAGTGCGATAATGGGAACCATAATCCATCCGCCTTTAAAGGCTAGATCAATAAAATTAAGAGAAATTTCGGTGGCTTCCGCTCCTTGTTCTTCAAGTAAGGCTTCGTTTTGTGCCGCAGTTTGAATCCCAGCTAAAATCAAAAGATAATTCATATTACTATTTTCAAGTTAAATCTTACACATAAAAAAACGAGATATAATAAAGAATATTATACCTCGCTAAATTAATATTATTGTTTTTGATTATCTATACAAAAATCAGAAATTATGATTTTAATGTAATAACAAAGCTTGAAGGTAGTAAACTCCAGCACCAGCAAGGTATCCAGCTAAGGCAAGAAGAGAAATTTTCTTGAAATACCAAATGAAATCGATCTTCTCCATTCCCATTGCTGCAACACCAGCTGCAGATCCAATAATTAAAATACTTCCTCCTGTTCCTGCACAATACGCTAAAAATTCCCAGAACAAACCATCCTGTACAAAATTTGACGCGTAACCTACAGCACCAGCTGCTTCGATTGGATACATACCCATTGCAGCGGCAACTAATGGTACATTATCTACAACCGATGATAAAATACCAATAATTAGGTTGATGATATAGATATTGTGTACGTTATCATTAAGCCATTGAGCTAAAATATCAAGGTGTCCGGCTGACTGCATACTTGATACAGCAGAAAGAATTCCTAAGAAAAATAATACCGTTGGTACATCAACTTTTCTTAAAACACCTGTTACATTCAAACGTGTTTTATGTTCTTTTTCTTTATGCTTGTGCATAAGCTCAGTAACGACCCACATAACTCCAAGTCCAAATAGCATTCCAAGATAAGGAGGTAGGTGTGTAACTGTTTTAAATATAGGTACAAAAAGAAGTGCTGAAACGCCTAGACATAAAATAAATAATTGTTCTTTATGTGTTGTATATTCCTTATTGTTGGCATTGGATAATACGGGACGAGAAACATTTCCTTTCAGGTAAGTACTTACAATTAAAAGAGGAACAAGCATAGTGAATAAACTTGGTAGAATTACTCGTGTAATAATATTTACTGTTGTTACTTGTCCGCCAATCCAAAGCATAATAGTTGTTACATCACCGATAGGAGACCATGCACCACCTGCATTTGCTGCTAAAACAACCATTGATGCGAAGAACCAACGATCTTTTTTATCATCAATCAACTTACGGATTAAGGCTACAATTACAATAGTTGTAGTTAAATTATCCAAAGCTGCAGACATGAAAAAAGTAAGGATACTAAGAACCCAAAGAAGTTTTACCTTATTGGTTGTTTTGATCTTATCTGTAATAATTTTAAATCCTTGATGTTGGTCAACAATTTCAACAATTGTCATTGCTCCCAATAGAAAGAATAGAATTGCGGATATTTCTGACAAATGATGAAGAACCTCGTGGTGAGTTATAAAATCCAACATACCTTGATGAGAATCAGCACTTGGGTTTAGTGCGACATACTCATTCCAAGTTCTACTAACACCTGATGAAAGAATATCAACTCCTCCAAATACGTATAGAACCCAGGTTATAACTCCGATTAAAAGAGCAGAAGCTGCTTTGTCAATTTTTAGTGGATGTTCCAGTGCGATAGCTGCATAACCGAGAACAAAAACCACAACCATTAATGTAAACATAGTAATAGATTATTTTGAGTGAATTATTTTTTATTAGATAAGGTGCTAATATAGCAATATTTGCTATTTAATATCCGAGGTAATTAAAGAAAAAAACCTCTATTAAATTCTGCTGAAAAACATTTATTGTGTAATTCAAGAACACATTTCCATTAAAAAATGGTTAGTCTTTTTTTTTATCTTTATTGGATTTAAGGAAATTGAGGTATTTTTTCACTAATCCCGAAAAGGTATTGAAGTCTTCTTTGTAAAAAATACCTATTCCTTGTGTATTTCTTGTCTCCTCATACACCAAATATTCATTTGAACGGGTGAAAGCTTTGAGTTGTAATTTTCCTTTCTTGTCCAATCTAAAATTCACATCCACATCACCAACAATATCATTATTGCTGGTCTGACTATTTCCTGTTCCTATATTTCCATTGATGGTAACTCGGTCGTCAAAAACCTGTGTGGAAAGAGCCAGGTCAATTTCATCACTCGTAAGATTATCGCCAGGTCGGTAGCTTACCCCAATATCAAAATCGTTGCTTATTTTACTAAGCCAGTTTGATAATTGATTGGAAAGCAACTCGCTTGCTGTGACTCCAACTGCATAGCTCGAATTTTTATTTTCAAAATCAGGATCTGTTGATCGCAGGTATTCGGGCGTGAAAAATCGGTTTAGAACAAGTAAGGATAGAATTTGCTTATTCATTTCATCTTCAGTTGAAAATAGTCCTTCCAGAATACTTTGTGTTTGCTGATCTAAAGTAGGGAAATTGATATCGAATCGAATCAACGGATTTTCAAGATTCTGACTTAGATTCATATTGCATTCAACAGGTACTTTTTTGGTATTATCTATGTATGGAGTATTTAAAAGCAAATCATATAAGGTTGTTTTTACATTGTAAACCGCGTTAATATTAAGGGTTGCATTGTATGGATCACCATCCCATTTGATGTTTCCTCCGCTTGCTAAATCAAACTTTTTATTAATAACATTCTGCAGCGTGAAAAGGTAACTACCTGTACGAATTGTATAATCTCCGAATATTTTAAAATCACCTTGATTATCGATTTGCAGTTTTAAATTTCCCCCTCCTTTGGCTTTTAGCACATCACCAATTTTCGAATCGAATATAATTTGCACTTCAGTTTCCGGAGTAATTTCTAAATCACAGTTTAATCGAATACCAGTTAAATCAATCTTGTAATCATCGTCTAAATTTTCATCAGCATTCTGATTGGAATTAATGAATGTAATGAAATTACTTTCTTCGATATCTCCACTGTTGTTAAGAGGAACATATAATTTAGTGTTCTTATCTGTTTTCGCCCTCACCTCAATATCCAAATCATCTACAGGACCAAATACTGTTGTTATTCCTGTAACATAGGCTTGTCCGTAAAAAAGTTCGTTATCTGTTATTCTTGTGTTTAGGATATTGAAAGAGAGTGTGTTGATGGCAAGGTCAAGATTGAAGTTGTTGAACTGCTCATGAGAAATTACCCCATAAATAACAGCAGAATTATTATCCGAATCGAGAAGTTTAAATTTATTAAACTGTAATTCTGATGGTGTTATTTTAATGCTGTCGTTACAGGAATAGGTTGTTTGTAACTCGTTTATTGTGAAGCTGGAATTTTCCAATTTAAGAAAACCTGTCGACTTTGGTTTGCTGGATGATCCTTCTATGTGTAATTGTCCAGAGGCATTGCCCTGTATGTTGGAAATATTTTCTTGCAAGTAAGGATTTAATAAATCCAAACGTATTTTATCAATTTTAATATCCATATTAAGCGAGTCTGACTCTGGGAAGTAACTTCCTTTTAAATCCAGTTCTTTATGAGATTTAAAGTCAGTAAATGAGGAGAATGTGAGTTTTTTATCAAATTTATCCCAATCACTAATCAGATAAAAGTTGCCTAATGTGTCATTATTTAAAACGAGGTTTTCAAGCATTAGGTTTGAATTGGAAAGTCTGTCACCATAAAAATCAGAAACTTGCAAGTAACCTCTAATTGTGCCATCTATTCCAATGTTTTGTTCCCTAATAAGATCATTTAAATTCTTTAAGCTAATGTTCTCAATTTGAAAGTTGATACTGTCAGCAGGATTGGATGAAATCTTTCCATCTAATCCAAAGTATTGATTTTCTCTACTTATTCTAAAATTATCAATAGCAAAACTGGTGCTGTCAATAACCAGTTTAGATTGTTGAATTGACCAAATACTATCGGCCATTATAATGCTGCTTGGGAGCAGATTAATATCCCAAATTGGATTCGTTGTTTTATTTGATTTTTTCACACTTGCTTTGGCAGTAATAAAACCACTGTATGTTACTGCATCCCAGTTGTTCCAAAGTAAATCCAAACTAACTTTATTATTATGAGCAGTTATTTTTTCAGACAGATTATACAATTGAAATTTATCTGAGATGCTAAATTTATTTGTACGTCCTTTTATAACCAATTCATTATTATCGGTAGAAAGATCTACTTTAAGTTCTTGAAACGATTTATCTTGTATCGTGAACATTGGCGAAGTAAAATGCATTTCTATTAATTGTTCTTTTGCATTTAAACTCCCTGTTAGGCTTGTGTTTGGAGCTAATTTAATATCTGGATATATTAGCTTTGTTACATGTTCGGTATCTTTTAAATCTATTGTGAAATTAAAATTGTTTGTACTGTCTGTATTTACAAATTCTTTTTCGGGAGCATAGGCTGGAAAATAGACATAGGCCATGTTCTTAACCGATGAAATTAATTGGTCTAGTTCATAATTCCCTTCCACTTTGGCATCCGAAATGTCAGAGTTTATGATCAGTCTTTTAAAAGCAGGAGAAGAAAACGAGTTGATGTTGAATTTGTTGATTGTAAATTCACCTAATTCATTTTTATATTCCGTATTTGTAATTTCGATGATACCATTTGCATTATCAAATCCATTTCCTGCAAAATTCGCATCCATAGAGAGACTAAGTTCCGATTTCGGCTCACTTGTGTTAAGGTGCAGAGGATATAGCTTTGCATTGCGAAGATGAGAACTAAACTTCATGCTTGGAACTTCTTTTGAAAAATCAATGTTTCCAGTAAAATCGAAACCTATATTAGGATCTTCAATAGAAATTTGACCGTCAAATCGAGAATTGGCAAAGAAACCATCTAAAGCAAGATTTTTATATTCGTAATCGTAAAAATCTACTTTGCTAATGTTTCCTTTCATTACACCTTGTGTCGAGTCAGTCTCGGTAAATCCGTTTACCGAAACATTCAAAGATACATTTCCTACTTTTCCTTGTTCTAATAAACCGCCAAGATAAAAGTTTGATGCTTTTAAATCTCCTTTGAAATTTAATCTGCTACTACCAGGACTTGGTTTAAATAGGATATCGGTTTCTAATTTGCCTAATTCGGTTTCAAAATCACCATAAAAAACAAAGTCATTTATAAATCCATTAAATTGTCCGCTATAGTGTATTAAACCTAAATTGTTGAAGTACTCGGGCAATTTAAAGTGTTCTTTTTCATAACCAGGAATGTAAACTTTTTCGATGTCGGCAATCGTTGTTGTGAGTTCGTTAAAATCTGCCTGCAGATAAGCATCTTTTATGTAGGGCAGACCATTCATGTAAAACCGCCCTTTAAGAGCGGTATTGCTGCCATAAACAATATCAATATCGCGTCCTCTTAAATCGAAAATGGTACCGTAAATATGGCCTGATATAAAACCGGTTTCCCTAAATCCTTCCAATAAATCATTAAAATAGGCAACATCTAAAAAACTAATACGCGAGGATGTAATTTGGAAATCCAATTGCATTTTTTTAGTGAAATTTTGCCAGTATTGTTTACCCGACTCATAGTTGAAGTAGAGATGTTCTGCTTGCAGTTTACTATTTGGTGCAGTAATGTTAACATCTTTTAGGCCCCATTGATTATTTGTAAACCATGTTCTGGCTACTAAATCTTTAATTTCAAATCCACACTTCTCAATACAGCTCATGTGTTGAACCTGAAAATCAACAGAATCACCTATTATTTTAATATTTCGGGCTTGGAGGTTAAGATTTGAGACATAAATGTCTTCGTAATTCATTCCAAATTCCTGATGAACTGCAGTTGTAGTACTA
Source organism: Labilibaculum sp. (assembly GCA_041554215.1). Lineage (GTDB taxonomy): Bacteria > Bacteroidota > Bacteroidia > Bacteroidales > Marinifilaceae > Labilibaculum. Next base: position 2,887 of record JBFFMG010000074.1, on the reverse strand, counting down.
TATCCGAATTGAGAATTTAAAAGATCAATATTAGAAACAGTAATGTCCCATGATTTTTTATTTGTTTTCCTCTCTTTTTCTTCAGAACCAGAGGAGAGTGAGTCCAAAAATACATCATAGTTAAATAGTCTGTTTTCATCTTCCTGAAGATTTACATAAGCTCTTTCAAGAGTAAGTTTATTGATGAAAATTTTGTTTTCTTTGAAGCTGAAGGAATCAATTTTGGCTGTTAATTTTCCTACATAAACCAAAGTGTCTTTTTGATAATCTTCAATGTACAATCCTTTAAGTATAATGCTTTTGAATGGGGAAATGTTTACGCCTTCAATTGTAATAGGAGAATTGGTTATTTCGGACAGATATTTAGCAATTTTTTGACTCGCATAGGTCTGAACTCGACTATTCAAAAATACCAAATAGGTAATTATGGGTATCATAATGATAACCACTAATGTCCAAATTGATATTTTGAGAAATTTTTTAATAATTTTGCTTTTTTATGGGTTGCACAAAATTAGCTAAAAAGAAGAAGATTATTACACCTAATATTGTGTTTGCAGAGTTTTTTGATTTTTTTAACTTTTTTAATGTGTAAATGCATTTTTATTCTGATTTAAATTAAAATTAATGAGTATAACCATATTAGGAATTGAGTCATCTTGCGATGATACTTCAGCTTCAATATTAAAGGACGGAGTTATTTATTCAAATATTATTGCCAGTCAAACTGTGCATATGGATTATGGAGGAGTTGTTCCGGAGTTGGCTTCCAGAGCTCATCAGCAAAATATAATTCCGGTCGTGCATCAGGCAATGCGTAAGGCTGGGGTTACAGCAGATGAGATTGATGCTGTTGCTTTTACCCGAGGACCAGGTTTACTCGGATCATTAATGGTTGGAACTTCGTTTGCCAAAGGTTTTGCACTTTCTAAAAATATCCCTTTAATTGAAGTGAATCATCTTCAGGCACATATACTTGCACATTTTATCGATGATTTGAAAAGCAAATACGATCATCCAGGTTTTCCGTTTTTAGCATTGCTGGTATCGGGAGGTAATTCTCAGATTATTGTGGTAAAAGATCATTTAGAAATGGAAGTGATTGGCGAAACTATTGATGATGCAGCAGGTGAGGCTTTCGATAAATGTGCTAAGGTTATGGGATTGCCTTATCCGGGTGGTCCAATAATTGATCGGAATGCGAAATTAGGAAATCCTCTTGCTTTTGAATTTAGTCGCCCAAGAATTAAGGGATTAAATTATAGTTTTAGTGGTCTTAAAACCTCATTTTTATATTTTGTTCGTGATAGATTAAAGGAAAATCCAAATTTTATTGAAGAAAATATGAATGATTTATGCGCATCCTTGCAGTATACAATTGTTGATGTTTTAATGAATAAAGTTAAGAAAGCGGCAAAAGAAACCGGGATTAAGCAGGTGGCAATTGCTGGTGGAGTTTCGGCTAACTCGGGATTGCAAAATGCATTGAAAGAGGCTGCGGATAAATTTAAATGGAAAGTATTTATTCCTCAGCTTGGATATTCTCTTGATAACGCGGCGATGATCGCCATTACAGGATATTTCAAATATCTGAAAAAGGAATTTGTGGAGCAGGATACGGCTCCTTTTGCAAGGATGACGATTAAATAATATAAAAACGGAAGAAATTAAAATCTTCCGTTTTTTTATACATTCAAATAGTTTTTCAGTACCATAATTGCATTCTCGCTAAAACAGCAGAGATCAATTGGTACGATTTCTTTACTTTTTAATATGATGATTAGTTTGTGATCTGTAATTGTAAAATCTTTTATATCCTTTAAATAGATTTTTAATGATTTATTTCGCCAGCCTGTTTTATATGTTAATTTTCTTGCGTTGATTGTTAAATATTCCTTGGGATATAGGAATTTACAACCTAGAAGTAGGCCTATAAAATAAAGGGATGCAATTACGAAAATAAATAGAAGGTATTCGCTAAAAGGGAAGAAATCAAGATAATTGATAAAAATAATAAACAAAGCAGTGCAAATCAAAAAAGAAATTCCCAATGCAAGTTGTATCCCTTTTGATTCGTTGTTGTTAATTTTATGGTCACGTATATCAAATTCAAACTGAAGCATCAATATGTAGCTTTAAAATTCTATTTTTAAAGTTAGTAAATAGTTAGATGATATATGTAAAAAAAGACTGCCGATTTGAAATCAAGGAATACTTATTCATCAACCAGAATTTGATTAAAGAGATTATTCCGTTGTAAGAGATCTGAATATGATTCTGAAATTAAATCTTTTGCGTTGATCTCGAGAATTTTAATATAGTGATTACATTGTTCTTTCAGTTTTTCAATAGGTATACTTCCATCAGTATCCACTGCTTCAATTTCAACAAAATCACCTAAGCCACTAACGATATCAATGTGGAATTTCACATTGTCGATAAAGTAAATTTCTCTTGTTTTGTGAATTATACACGAAGTACCAATGCTCTTTTCAAGAATTTGTTTTAAAGTAGAGTCGGGAGTTGTTGGATAGGTATTAACTTGAATTTTTTGAACCCCTTTTTTATCTTCTTTAATGCAATGAGTAAGATTATTCTCAATTTGTCCTTCTCTAAGTTTGAGTGTACCTGATTTTGAATGGAAATGAGTATCTGTTTGCACATCAGTCCCCTTGCTTTCAGCACCAATTGATAAGAGTAATTCTCGAATTTTCTCCTTGTTTTTGCAGCATGCTTTAAACTCTATTTTAGTTGGCATTCTCTATAAAATTAGTAGGGTGGAAAGGTCGGAAAAAATATTGATTTATGTCTTAATATTGAATCAATAGGCATTGTTTTTAAAGGATAGTAATTAAAAAGGATCACTGCAGATTAAAAAAGTTATTTC
>JBFFMG010000073.1:0-12294 GCA_041554215.1 Labilibaculum sp. | reverse complement strand
ATGCTTAATGATTTTTCTATTCCTATAATGGTAAATACACCAATCCCAATGGTATCGAACAAAAATAGAGTTCGTTTTAAAGTCATGATATACCTTTTAAAAAGAAAAGTTAGCACAACACCAGTAGTTATAACGATTAGGTAGTTAATGTCGCTGATCCAACCAACAGGAAAATTGCCAAGGATCACGTCACGAAGAGTTCCACCACCTATCGCAGTAATAAATCCTGTAAAATAGGCTCCAAAAAGATCGAGTTTCTTATTTGCTGCTGATAATGTTCCACTGATTGTAAAAACAAGAGTACCTAATAAATCTAATCCGTATAAAATTGTCATAGTCAAATTTAAAATATTGCACAAAAATCATTAAAATAATTGAATAGAAAAAAAAGGATGAGATTTTATCAAATCTCATCCTTATCAATTAAGTATTTTGTGTTTATGACTGAGCATCAACTACCGCAATAGCTGTCATGTTAATAATCTCACGAACGGAACAACCCATTGGAATAATATGAAATGGTTTTGCTGTTCCTAGTAAAATTGGTCCTATGTTCTCTGATCCATCTAAATCCTTCATTAATTTATAGGCAATATTCCCTGAACTTAGATTTGGGAAAATAATCGTATTAACGTCTTTCCCTTTTATTTTTGTAAAACCGAAGGTTTCATCTCTTAAATTTCGATCAAGCGCAAAGTTCAATTGCATTTCACCATCAACAAGTAAATCGGGATGATTTTCGTGTAACTTGGTGATTGCTTTATTTACTTTTACTGGACTACCCTTTCTTACTGATCCGAAATTAGAATATGAAACCATAGCCATTACGGGTTCAATATTAAAAGTTTGTAAAGCTCTTGCAGTACTTAATGTAGTGTCGACCAATGAATCGGCTGTTGGTTCTGCATTAACGGTTGTATCTGCAAAGAAAAGTGGTCCTTTCTTGGTCATAATGATATTCATGCCCACTAAAGTTTTCATACCTTCTTCAATACCAATTACTTTACTCGCAACTTTTAGGGCTTCAAAATAACGAGTTGCATAACCTGAGATAAATGCATCTGCATCTCCATTTTCGACCATCATTGCTCCAAAATAATTTCGATCGAACATTTTTTCAACAGCTTCTTTATGCGTTAAACCTTTACGACCTCTTTTCTGACACAAGATATTAGCATAGTGGTTTCTTCTTCCCGCTTCTGATTGAGAACGAATATCAATAATTTCAGCTCCGTTAAGATCTAAATCATTTTCTAAAATAATTCTTTTGATGTTATTAGGATCCCCTAATATAATTGGCATTGCGATTCCATCGTGAAGAGCAATTTGAGCCGCTTTTAAAACATTAAAGTTATTTCCTTCGGCAAAAACTACTCGTTTTGGGTTGCATTTAGCTTTGTCGAAAATGGTTCTAATTAATTGATTCTCAGTGCCCAATCGTTGTTTTAGTTCTTCGCTATAGGCATCCCAATCAGTAATGATTTTTCGTGCAACACCCGATTCTACTGCAGCTTTAGCTACGGCAACCGCTACACTTGATACCAATCGTGGATCCATTGCTTTTGGTATAATGTAATGTCTACCAAATATGATATTTGACTCATTGTAAGCAGCATGTACCGATTCTGGAACAGGCTCTTTTGCCAGTTTTGCAATAGCGTGAACCGAAGCAATTTTCATCTCTTCATTAATTGCGCTTGCTCTAACATCTAAAGCACCTCTAAAAATATATGGGAATCCTAAAACATTATTTATTTGGTTGGGATAATCGGAACGCCCAGTTGCAACTATTACACCCTCTTTCGCTTCAATAGCCTCATTGTAATCAATTTCAGGATCGGGATTTGCTAATGCAAATACAACAGGATTCTCAGCCATGGAGCGTACCATTTCCTGATTTACGATACCTCCAATAGATAATCCGAGAAACACATCCGCGCCAACCAAAGCTTGTTCCAATGTGTCAATATCGCGAGCAGTTTTGAATTGCTTTTTTTGACTGTTCAAGTCGCTTCTTTTAGAATTGATTACACCACGACTATCGCACATAACTATATTTTCGGGTTTAACACCCAGCGAAATATATAATTTTGTACATGACACTGCTGCTGCACCAGCTCCATTCACAACCACTTTAACAGCTTCAATTTTCTTACTATTAATTTCGAGAGCGTTCAGTAGACCAGCCGCAGAAATAATTGCTGTTCCGTGCTGATCATCATGCATTACAGGAATGTCCAACTCTTTTTTTAAGCGTTCCTCTATTTCGAAGCATTCAGGAGCTTTGATATCTTCCAAATTTATTCCGCCAAAAGTTGGGGCAATTGCTTTTACTGTTTCAACAAATTTATCTATATCAGTAGCATCAACCTCTATATCGAATACATCGATATCGGCAAATATTTTGAATAATAAACCTTTTCCCTCCATCACAGGTTTTCCTGCCAGTGCACCAATATTTCCTAAACCTAACACTGCTGTACCATTCGAAATTACTGCAACTAGGTTTCCTTTTGAGGTATATTTGTATGCATTTTCAGGATCCTTCTCAATTTCAAGGCATGGTTCGGCAACTCCTGGACTATATGCTAATGCTAAATCTCGTTGAGTTCTATATGGTTTTGTAGGTATCACTTCAATTTTACCAGGACGACCCTCTGAGTGGTATTTTAATGCATCTGTTATTCTATTCTTCGACATTTTTGTAGTGTTTTGTTAAAATACTGAACCAATAGTTCATTATTTTGTTGTTTTAGCCAACAAAGATGGGAATTATTGCAACAGATTTATGTGCTAAATGCCTCAAAAACAATTATAAAATTAGTACTTGACTGTAAACCTTTCGATTAGGAATACTATGAAATAAAGGAATATTTCTTGATTTATTTAGAATGGATATGCAAAGCGCAACAATGTTCTGGATATATTCTAATGGTTCTTTATTTGTATAGAGTAAGTGAATTTATTTTGAATCAGAAATTCTTTGTTATAGGATTCTTGATTTCCTTCGGAATCCTCAATTACTATTTTATTAATTTCCCACTGTCCGATTTCTGATTTCTTTTTAAAAATAACATGTCCCAACAAAAGGCCTGCTTTTGATTTTTTCTTATTTATACAGGATGTTTCAAGAGTTTCTTTTCCTGATGGAGATATGAAATAGATAATTACTTTGCTTAAACCAAGCTGAGAATAAGCCCTCAATGAAAAAAAAAACGTTTCGTTTGAATGACTTACATTAATTGATTCCTGTACAAAACTAATTGATTTTAAGCCGAATTTAGATGTATTTCCTAACTCCACCTTATTTCCAAAAACTTGAAAATTTAAAGTGAGTAATAGGAAAATGAATAGAGACCTATAATGTTGATAATTATGTGAATATCTATTTCGGATTGTCATATTATATGTTTGCCTTAAATTATAATATTATTTACGAAGGCAAATAAAAAGGGATACCTACAAAAGGTATCCCTGTTCAATTTAAATTTTGTCTACGCAATTATTTCAACAAGCCATTTATTGTTGAAATTGAAGAAGTAATATCTTGTCTGTTTGGAGCAATTACTTTAGCCTTATTTAATTCAGCAATCGCTTTTTGAAAATAAGATTTTGCAATTTCAGATTCAGATTTGTATTTCTCAGGCTCAGTATTTGCAACAGGAGTTGCTGCCTGCATAATTTTCGCTCCTTTGTTATAATACAAAGTACCTAAACTATATAATGCATCGGCTTGCAATTTTGATTTAACTTCGCCGGCTTTTTTGTATAGACCTTCAGCAACCTCAAACTTCTCAGCTTTTTGAGCTTTTTGTCCTTCAAGTAAGTAATGTTTTGTAAGTGCAGAAATTAATTTTGAGTTTTTTGTTGGACACGCAGCGATACCAGCATTTAAAGTAGCCTCCATTGCGTCAAATTTATTTTGACTTTTTTGAGCAATAGCCTTGTATTGGTATGCTGTAGATGCCTTGTAGTTTTTCTCAATGGCCATACCAAAGTATTTTTCAGCTTTAGCATAGCTTTTTATCTTTAAAGCACAATATGCCGAATTGAAAACCAAAGCAGGATCTTCAACTGTATCTTCTGCAGCTAAATAATTTTCGTAATTTTTAAGGGCTGTTTTATAATCTTTCGATTTCAATGCAGTGTTTCCGTCATTTTTAAATTGTGCTGCCGATTGTGCAAACACTCCAACAGCACTTAAACAAACTGCAAGAATCAGAATAAATTTTTTCATACTAAGTAATTTTTTATGATTAATTAAATTGTTGATTTTGTTTTTAAACAAGCCTAAAAATAACCATTTTAGATAAAAAACAAATAAAAATAATGAAAAAATAACATTCAATACTTTTTTTTATATAATCTAAATCTATTGAGTAAGTTCAATTACTTCTTCCACAAAATATTCATTTTTAATAACGTAGGAATCATATTTTGTTAGGTCATTACTTTCAATAAGTTGCTTAAGCTTGTTGGTGTATACATCTCCTATTTCGGAATATCGATTTAATAAAGGAATTAACTCAATTGAATTTTTGGATGTAAATCTTTCTTGTCTAAATTCTTTATATGCATTTACTCTTGCTATGGTTTCGAAGTAATCTTCAACCGACTCCTCGATGGACACATAACTTCTTACATAGATATTAGTAGAATCTCTTCCTACTAAGGCTTTAATACGATCCTCTCCTGCCTGATAAGACCATATGCCAAAAACATTATTACCTTCCTTAAAAAAGCGAGATGAGCCCCAGCCAGATTCTAAAGCAGCTTGTCCTAAAACTACACTTGCTGGATGTGGTTTCAATCTAATTTTTAATTCGTTGATTTCATTACAATCATAAATTTCAAACAATTGAAAAAGAAAAGCGCTATCTTTTTTAAGCATAACTTGGTGCTTTAGCATCCATTTTTCAATATTTTCTAATCTATTTATTTTTTGATGCAGAGAATGTCTAGAAACTAGAATGGATGGTAATAACATCTCCACAAATTTCGACTTTTTCTCCTCAACAGGTAATCCTCTTAATGATATTACTTTGGTGTAAATGTATGGTATTACACTGGAGTCTGTGATTGCATGAACATCATCCTTATTCTCAATTGAATCGTATTGAGATAGAACAGATATTTGTGTGTAGGTGCTAGGTTTTTTGCAACTTACAAGGAGAAATATAAGACAAATAAGAGATAAGATTACCGATCGCATTACTTATTACTGTTAATTTTGATTTGCTAAAGTAGTATTTTATTCCTTGATGGCAAATTTGTTACAAATGTTGATGCTTTTAAATTGATAAGAGCGAAGTTATACAACAAACAATTGTATTGCTTCAGATTTTGCAATCAGCAATATTAACCTTGGAGTGTGCAAAAGAAAGGTTTGCTAAGCTACAATAAAAAAGCAAGAATCTAAATTGATTCTTGCTTCTGTATTTTTCGGAATGGCTTATGCCTTATGAATTACAACATCACCAAAATCTGCAGCCGGCTCATTAAAAGAATCTTCAAGTTTGATATCTTTCTCGATTGCATTTATTGTGCGAATTACACCACCATGCGTAAAAACGGCAATTCTATTATAATCTTTTGATTTTATTTCGTTCCAAAATTCTAAAACACGATCGCGAAGCATTACAAATGATTCCCCATTTGAACATTTTTTATTTACAAAATCTTCCATCCAGACTGGAAATAATGGATCTTTAATTTCATCCCAAACTTTACCTTCCCAATCGCCAAAGTTCAATTCCATTAATCGCTGATCTACTTCTACTTGATCGCCAAAAATATCTACTGCCAATTTCTGTGCTCTTTTTAAAGGACTTGATATAACAAGATCAAAATCAATATCTTTCAACTTTTCTTTTACTGTTTCCAATTCTTCAGGATAAGATTCAGCTAAATCAACATCTTTTTGTCCGTAGCAAACACCTTGTTCTATATTTACTTTCGTATGTCTGATTAAATATATTTCCATCTTATAATACTTGATTAATAATTATCATATAGGATAAATAAAATACGATTTCGCAAACTTGTTGAGTTGCACCAATACAATCGCCGGTATAACCACCTATCCATTTTTTAAAATATCTGCCTAATAAGACTTTGCACAAAAATACAGGAATAATTATTAGGAAAAACTTAAGGTTTCCTAATAAAGCCAAAGGCAATATTCCAGTAATTATTGTAAAAATTAAATTACCATTTGATAGTTTATGCGAATAGTCTTTTGCCTTTGAATTTTCCGTTCTGGCATATTGATGCGAATTTACCAAAGTAGCCGCAAACATTCTTGAAATTGAGTGTCCTGCAATTAAAACCAGTGGCAGTTGAGTTGCTGAAATTGAATATTGACAAAAGAACTTTGTCATTACCAAAAAGACAATTCCTGTTACTCCGAAAGCTCCAATTAAGGAATCTTTCATTATTTCCAAAATGCGTTCTCGAGTCCAGCCTCCACCAAAACCATCGCAAACATCCATGAATCCATCCTCGTGTAATGCTCCAGTAAATAAAACAGTGAATCCCATGCTAAGCATTACCGACAGGTTGAATGGGAAAACCAAATTGCCAAAGTAAAAGATCAAACCCGTTAAGCCACCAATTATTGCACCTGAGATAGGGAAATACTTTATGGCTTCATACTGATTTTCCTTTTTAAACTGAGCCCATTTAGGAAATGGAATTCGTGTAAAAAAAGACAGTGCGGTAAAAAAAATGTCAATTTCTTTTCTCATTTAGGCTTCTGTAATTTGATCGCTATTACTAACGCCAGCATCCTCGAAACTAGCCATTTGATTTAGGAAATTTACAGATGATTCAATAATTGGGTAGGCCACAGCGGCTCCTGTACCTTCTCCCAATCTCATTCCTAAATCGAGAATTGGCTCAGCTTTTAAGTGCTCAAGCATATGTTTGTGACCATTTTCATTCGATTTGTGAGTGAAAATACAATACTCCAAAATAGTAGCATTCATTTTTGATGCAGCTAAAAGTGCAGAACTAATGATAAATCCATCCACCATAATTACCATCTTCAATTCAGCGGCTTTCATCATTGCACCAATAATCATTACAATTTCGAATCCACCAAAATGAGTTAGGACATTTTCAACAGAATGATCTCCATTGTAGTTATTGACAGCCTTTTTCAGTATTTCATATTTTCTTTTTAGGCCTTCATCATCCCATCCTGTTCCCCGTCCTACACATTCTTTTAAATCGACACCAGATAAAAGATGCAATAAAATGGCGGCCGAGGAAGTGTTGCCAATTCCCATCTCACCAAAACCGATAATATTTGATCCTTCACGATGCATTTTATCGCAGAGATCTGCACCGCGTTTAATTGCTGTTTTAAATTGCTCGGCTGTCATTGCTGATTCATTTAAATAACTTTTGGTTCCGTAATCAACTTTAGCGTTAATTACTTCGGAGCTTTTGTCGAAATCAAAATTAACACCGGCGTCAATAATCCGAATATCAATTCCGTTCTGGCGGCCAAATACGTTAATTGCAGCACCACCATTAATAAAATTAGCAACCATTTGCCAAGTAACTTCTTGTGGGTAAGGACTTACTCCATCTAGTGCGATTCCATGATCTGCAGCAAATATCATAATAATTGGTTGTTTTAATTCTGGTGTCAGACTGTTTTGAATACAGCCAATTTTCACAGCCAATTGTTCCAAAATACCTAAAGATCCAATAGGCTTGGTTTTGAAATTAATTTTATGCTGAAGTTGTTCTGTTAGTTCGGTATTTGGTTTACTTATATTGAAATTCATTGAATATATTTTTAATAAAAATTAAATATAAAACATTTAACTGAGTGTTGCTACTTCTTCTGATTCACTCACTCCGGCTTCTTGAAATGAAGCCATTTCGTTAATAAATTGAACAGCACTTTTAATGATAGGATAGCAAACCATGGCACCTGTTCCTTCGCCTAACCGCATTCCAATGTCTAAAATTGGTTCGACATTTAAATGTTTTAGCATTTTGATATGTGCCTGCTCATTTGACTTGTGTGCAAAAAGACAATATTCCAATACTTTAGGGTTAATTTTTGACGCAGCAAGTAAAGCTGATGTAATAATAAAGCCATCAATTAACATTGTCATTCGTAATTCAGCAGCTTTTAGCATAGCACCTGCTATCATAACAACCTCGAAACCACCAAACTGAGTTAGTACATTAATTGGATCTTTACTTCCATTGTATTTTGATAATGCTTCATTCAACAACTCAAATTTAGATTTAACCCCATTATTGTCGAGCCCAGTGCCTCTACCAACACACTCTTCTAGGCTTATATCAGATAAAATACTGAGTATTAATGATGCTGAAGATGTATTGCCAATTCCTTTTTCTCCAAATGCAATAAAGTTGCATCCGTTATTATGAATCTCCTCAATGATATCTGCACCTCGTTTAAATCCTTCAAGGCATTGATCTTTAGTCATTGCTGGCCCGAATCTATAGTTTTTCGTTCCGTAAGCTATTTTCTTGTTGATGATATTTAATGATGGGTCAAAATCATGATCTACACCTGCGTCAACAACTTTAAAATCAATATTGTGCTGACGAGAGAATACATTAATTGCGGCACCTCCCTGCATATAATTGTATAGCATTTGATAGCTCACAGATTTTGGGTAAAAACTAACTCCGTCATCCGCAATACCATGATCCCCTGCGAATACTACTACAGTTGGTTTAATAATTTTTGGAGTTAAACTATTTTGAATTTTCCCTATTTGAAATGCTATTTTCTCCAGAACTCCTAAAGAACCAATAGGTTTTGTCTTCCCATTAATTTTATCAATCAACTCCTGATCTAAAGATTTGGATAAGGAGCTTATCTTAAATTTTATCATGCTTATTTGTTTCAAATAGTTCTATTTATTTATCATGGCTTTTAAAATGCTAAGATTCTGTAGCATTATATTCTTGCATTCCAAATTTTTCTCATTGAGTATTGCAGCCTCAAGATCAGGAATAGCATCCGTTCTTTCAATTTGAACAATCGCTTTTGATGCTTTCATTCTAACATTGGAATCTTTGTCTCTCAACATTCCCGGAATCCATTTTTTCGAAGACCAACAAGCCAATTCAATCACTTTATCAATTGCAATTATTTTTTCTTCTTTTGTACCAGATAGCATATTTTGATATTTTTCTTGCTGTTTTTGTATTTCTTTCGTGTAAATAATCTCTTGTTTAAAAAAATCAGGGCGAACGGTATTTTCAGAATATTTGATCATTTCATTATTTGTGGCCCAACGAACAATTCTAGGCAACATCCATCTCATACCAGGAGTACATTCTGGGTGCCCAACAAAAGAAGCCACTTTTCCTTTTCCAACAGTAGCCACTACTATAAATGGTTTGTTGTTGGTTACATTTTCAGGACTGCCTTCCACTGTATGAACATCAGAAAGCATGCTTGCCAATTCAACTCCTGTACTATTTTTTGCAGGAACTAAAACAGGTCCTTCGTAATATTGGCAAAATGATATTTCCCGATCTTTCAACTCTGGAAATATTTCCAATCCTTTTTCACTCAATGAAAATTTAGCCAAACCGTGTCCTCTGTTATCATGCTCAATATCTATTGCTTCAAAACCATTCAAATTTAAACTAGGATAATCAGGAGTTTCTGTCATAATGTATGCACCTGCACAAATCCCAATGACAGCAATTCCTTTTTCTGTAACAAGTTGCACTACTTTTTCCATTCCCGATTCACCCAAACTTTGAGTCTCAACTCTACCACTTCCACCAGGGAAAACAATTGCATCAAATTTGTATATTTCATTAGATACAATTTGACTTGCACGTATTAATTCACAATCAATTAAGGGGTCAATTTTAAGTGCTTCAATAGCATCAGTAATACACCATGGACTGTCGCCATTTTTATCGAAAACTCCAACTTTAATTTTATTTGAAGTGGTCTTCTTTTCTACTCTTTTACAAGACGAAATTGTAATTAGAATAATAAGTGCTGAAAAAATGAGGGTGAGCGATTTAGTCATTATGCTGTGTGTGTTTTATTTCAAGAGGTAAGCCAGATATGATTAAGGTAACACGATCTGCTTTTTTCGCAATGTATTGATTAATACTCCCTTGCAAATCGTTGAACCTCAGGGCTATTTTATTTCCCGGATGTCCTCCTAATCCTAATTCATTGGTTACAATTATCCAGTCGCAATCTTGGGCAAATAGTTTTTCTAATTCTTGAATAATCTCCTGCAACGATTTAGTATCATTCTCTACATTGTCAAAAAAGAAGTTGTTGATCCACAATGTGATACAATCCAAAAGCACTACCTTTCCAGTAAAATCATTCTGACTTAAGAATTTCTCTTCTTCAATGGTGGTCCATTGATTTCCACGGCGTTGCTTGTGAATTTCGATTCTTTCACGATGAGCTTCATCCCAAATTCGAGAGGTTGCCAGATAAACAGGTTGATCGCTTAATGATAGTGTTATATCTTCAGCAAATAAACTTTTTCCAGATCGTTGTCCTCCAGTAATTAAATGAATCATTGTTAAGTTCTTTTAGATCAATGTGATTGAAATAATCAGCAATTTGAATAGGTGAAGTTACAAATTTAAGATACCAGCAAGAATATTATTATCCTTTTTTACAACAGTATTTTATACGGAAAATAGATTGCGATAATCAGAAGAATGCTTGCAAAGCATACTGAATGGTTAATGTATGTAAGCTTATTAATATCTTCGTTCATAATTGTTCTTTTATTCTCACCAATAAATGGTTTGTAAACACTTTTTCCCTCATAATCATGAGCGCCACCAAATTGGCAATTTAAAATTCCTGCCAGTGCAGATTCCGGGTAACCAGCATTAGGACTAAGATGAGCATTGCCATATTTAAAAATATATTTAAAGCCTCTATAGCTAAAACTTAGTAACACCATAAGAAAGGCTGTAAAGCGTGCTGGGATAAAATTTGCAACATCGTCTAAACGAGCGGCAAACCTGCCAAATAAAATGTATTTTTCGTTTTTATATCCAATCATAGAATCCATTGTGTTAATCATTTTATAACACATCATTCCTGGAACTCCGGCAATAGCGTAATAAAAAAGAGGTGCAACAACACCATCCGATAAATTCTCCGACAATGTCTCCAATACAGCCAATCGTATTTCTTGTTCCGATAGGTGTGACGTATCTCTACCAACAATCCACGATAATCGTTTTCGTCCTGCTTCTAATCCTTTTTCATTAAGATGTTTAAATACTTCGAATCCTTCCTGAAGCAAACTTTTGTTCGCTAATCCAAAGAACACCATAATAGAGGTAAATACTACATAAACAGATTTATTCAAGAGTAATAAGTTGGAGCTTAGAAACCAAAAAAGAAGGTAGACACTTGTTGCCAATCCAAAAGCTAATAAAGCACCTTTTGTCAGTTGGTATTTTCCTTTATTTAGATGTTTAGTGAAAAAAGAAATTGTATTCCCAAACAATACAATTGGGTGTGGCAGTTTTCTTGGATCACCAAAAATGAGATCCAAAATATATCCTAAGAGAAGAGGAAGAATTATAAGTTCAATTTGCTCCATTGAGTTAATGCGTCGATTAATAATTGATTTTTTTCATCAGTTTGGGTAGCTAATCGAAAAAAGGAAGAATTTAATCCTCGAAAATTAGCAGCATCGCGAATCAGTATCCCAAAATTCGAAATTAAGAATTTTTTTAGGTCAAAGGCTGATAATTTTTCTATTTCAACCAAAAAGAAAGAAGTTTTTGAAGCATGAATTTTAAAGCCAGGAATTTTTTCGATATTTTCGATGAATTTTTTAGTCTCTGATTTATAGTAATTTACAGGAGGTAAAAAATCTATTTTGTTTGCCAGAAGGAATTTTCCAGCCTCAATTGCCAGTGAATTAACCGTCCAAGGAGCCTTGTAGAATTGAATATTCTGTACCAATGCCTTGTTTGAGATTAAATATCCCAATCTCAGGCCGGGAATTGAAAAGTTTTTAGTGAGTGATTTTACGATAATCAAATTTTGATGTTCATCTAATAAATCTATACATGACTTAATTTGATCGGTAAAATCTATATATGCTTCATCAACAACAAAAATAGATTTAGGATTCAATTTTAACATTTCGTCCAACTCATTATTTTGAAGAATATTTCCATTTGGCATTCCATCATTACCTCTCATAATTACATATTCTGCTGGTTGTGGCCCATTTCCTACACCATTCCAATTTCCCAAAAGATTAGTAGATGTATACT
>JBFFMG010000072.1:0-12305 GCA_041554215.1 Labilibaculum sp. | reverse complement strand
TAAAAGTACATGAATACTTAAAGAAATTCCCTAAAACAACACTAATTGGTCCTAACTGTCCAGGAGTTATCACCCCAGGTGAAGCTAAAATCGGAATTATGCCAGGATTTATTCACAAACCAGGGACAATTGGTATTATTTCCCGATCAGGAACTTTAACCTACGAGGCTGTTCATCAGTTGTGCGAAGCCGGATTAGGGCAATCAACCGCCATTGGTATTGGAGGTGATCCAATTATTGGAACCAAACACATTGATGCAGTAAAGCTTTTAAATGAAGATCCTAAAACTGAAGCCATCGTTTTAATTGGTGAAATTGGCGGATCGGATGAAGAGGATGCTGCTGCATACATTGCAAAACATGTAGACAAACCTGTTGTGGCATTTATTGCCGGTCAGACTGCACCTCCTGGCAAACGAATGGGCCATGCCGGCGCGATTATTGCTGGTGGTAAAGGAACTGCCGAGGAAAAAATGAAGGCCTTAGCTGCTGCCGGAATTCATGTAGTAAAATCGCCTGCTGATATCGGTAAAAAAATGAAAGAAGTATTAGGTAAATAACGATTAACCAAATATTTTAGACAAAAAAAAAGCTTGATTCAAAACTGATCAAGCTTTTTTTATATCATATATATTCTTACAATTCAAATAGATTTATGTATTCCCACAAATAAAAAACTCTATTTCTACGAGCACCAGCATATTCCTTAAGCAAACCATGAGTTTCAAATTCTTTCACTAATAAATTTGCAGATTGAAAACTTAAATGCAATTTATCCTTCACATCGCTAACCGACATAAATGGATTTGTATAAAACTCAGATAGTAATTGTGTCGCCGACTGTTTCCTTTTCTTACCCATATTCTCTTCAATAACCAACTCGTAGTGCTTTGTTAGGCTTTCAACATTTCCAAGCAGGTTCTTACTGTGAATTGCAGATTCTTTTATTCCAGTAAGAAAAAATTTAATCCATTGCTCAATATCATTTTTAGTTCTAATTAAATTGAGCCGATGATAATATTCCAATCTATTTTTTTCAAAAAATACGGATAAACATAGAATTGGCCGAGCAATAAATTTTAAACTTAACAGTTCAAACAAGAACAAGGTTCTGGCAGTTCTTCCATTTCCATCCAAAAAAGGAAGAATATTTTCAAATTGATACAAGGAAATAGCCATTTTAATTAATTGTGGTAATTCCAGATCATCATTTCGCCAAAACTTTTTTGCATCATTAATTAAAATTTTGAGTTCATGCTTATTAGGTGGTGAATAATCCCCCTCCTCCTTAAAAAAAGAATCATTTGCATGATAAAAAGGTCTAAACTTACCACCAAAATCATTTTTTGCTGGAAGATCAGCACATAAAATACGATGAGAGTCTTTAATTAGACGAATAGAAAGAGGAAACTTTTTCAATTCATTTACGCCCCAATGTATCGCTTTAATATGATTTGATATTTCCTTTTGTGCGTACTGATTGTTAAAAGATTGTGATAAATCGGGAACAAAAGCTTGATACAAACTAGTCTTATTGCCTTCAATAAGATTTGAGGCAATAACTTCCTGAACAACAAACATAGAAATGCAGCCATCTATTCCAGGGAAAAATTTGGAATAGGCATTTAGCTCCCCCAATTCAAGCATGGCAGATTCTAAAAGTATATTGATTTGTTTATCGCTCCATTCAAATGAACGATTAATTAAGGAAGGCGTAACACTTCTATACCCCTCCTTAAAACTTTGATAAACAAAATCACCTCCGGTTTTTTTATTCAAGTTTACAGTCATATAATTGAATAAGGAAATATTATTCAGGTTAAAAGTATTAAAAATTTAATAAAAATTAACGAAAGCACCAAAACAAGACATCCTACCTATAAATTTAGATACATCTATACATGCCGATTATAAAGGGATACATTAGATTTCAGGAGTCGATACATTAATAATTAACTTGTAATACTTAGAAATTGAATTATATTTCCCCCGAATTAATTAATCATTTACTTATGATAAGAAAAATATGTTTAGCCCTTGCTATACTTGCACTGGCTATCAATGTTAAAGCTGAAGGTTACGCAGTTAACGTTCAAGGAAATAAACAAACTGGTATGGGACATGTTGGTACTGCATTAAATTTTGATGCGAGTAGTATGCAATGGAACCCTGGTGCTTTAGCCACACTAGATCAAAAATATAGTTTCTCTGTAGGAGGATTTGCAACTCTAATTAAAACGGAATTTACGGGTTCTTTTCCTGGAGCTCCGGGAATGGAAGAAACAGATAATCCAACAGGAACTCCATTTTATTTATATGGCTCGATGAAGGTAAGCGACAAGCTTGCTTTTGGTTTAGGTGTTTACACACCATTTGGAAATACAGTTGATTATGGCAAAACATGGTCTGGAAAATACTTGATTCAAGACATTGAATTGAAAGCTATTTACATTCAACCTACAATTTCTTATCAGCTTACCGATTGGATGAGTGTAGGTGCTGGATTAAATATCGTTTATGGAGAATTCACACTCAACAAAGCTTTTCCAATAAGAAATCCTGCTGATGGTTCATATATCGCAGATGGTGCGATTGAACTAAGTGGTAGTAAAATAAAATATGGTTACAACTTAGGTATTTTTCTACAACCAACTGAAAAATTGAATATTGGACTTTCATATCGATCACAAGTTGATATCGATTTAGACTATTCTGAAGGAGATGCAGATTTCACTATATCTGAAGCATTACCAGCACAAATCCAAAATGTTTTTCCTGACGGAGGTGTTGCTGCAACGCTTCCTTTACCAGCTAGCTTTAACATTGGACTTGCATACCAAATTGATGAAAAATGGCTAGTTTCAGCTGATGTAAATTTCGTACAGTGGGATGAATACAAATCATTAGATTTTGATTTTGAAAATGATCCTGCAGGTGTATTGGACTCAGAAAGCACTAGAGATTGGGATAACTCTGCAACCTATAGATTTGGAGTACAGTATTCTGCCAATGAAAAATTAGACATTCGCGCTGGTTTCTACTACGACGGAACTCCAACTAATGAAAAGTATTACACTCCTGAAACCCCAGGTGCTAACAAAATCGGAATTTCTGCAGGTTTCTCATATATGCTAACAGACAAGTTAAGCGTGGATGCTTCCTTGTTGTATATCAAAGGAGAAAAAATAGCTGCTGTTGATGGAAATACTGGATTTGCTGGAGAATATCAGAACACAGGATTCTTACCAGGAATTGGTGTTTCATATAATTTCTAGTTCTAGAATAAAAAAATACAAAAAGCCTGATCGTTCGATCAGGCTTTTTTTGATTCAAATTTCAATATACAAGGTGTTTGTTTTATCATGATACTACAAACGATAGGTATTATACAAAGTATTTGATTATTTTGCATAAAAGTAAAATAGTTCTATTAGAATTTCACCCATACTACTTATGTAATGAAAATGCCTAAAATTCTCATAATAACAATACTTCTCTGCAGCAATTTAAGCACATTTTCCATTACTAATTTTGAAGATGTAAATCCTCAAACAGAAAAAATTAATGAATTTCTTGATTCTTCTGTCAAATATAGAAATGAATCGCTCCCACAAAGCATTCTTTTTTGCCAACAAGCAATTCAAAAAGCAGAAATAACTCAAGATCCAAACCTACTCTCAAAGTCGTATAAAACACAAGGCATCAACTACTTTTATACCGGTAACTTTGATTCTGCCTTTGTTTATTACGAAAAATCAATCCCTTATTTCGAAGCCATCAACTCAAAAGTTGATGTTGGAAAAGTTCTTGGCAATATCGGCTTACTTTACAGAAAACAGGGTAAATATGACAAAGCTCTTGAATACTACCTTAATAATCTTAAAATATACCAAGAGGCTGATTATCAGAAAGGACTTGGCAGTGTTTATAATAATTTAGGCAATTTATATTTCGAAAATAGCGACCTGAACACTGCTGAAAAATACTACCAATACGCATTACAAAATTTCAAGAAATTTGAGAATATCAAAGAAATTGCCAATGCATATTGCAATTTAGGTGCCGTTTCGGAACTTAAGGAAGAATACAAACTTAGCTTAAATTACTACAACAAATCATTATATGAAAACTCTAAAGTTGGTAATATTCTGTTTGAATCAAAACTACTTTTTAATATTGGCTTTTTACTTCATTCGCAGGCAGAATTGGACTCAGCCTTTTTGTATGTAAGAAAAGCTGAAACAATCAGAACTCAGGTTGGTGATATTGATGGAATTGTTAGTGCTAAACTTGAACTCGGAAGAATTGCGCTGGATCAACAAAAGTACAAATTAGCCGAAAAGGAACTGTTAGCATCAGATTCCATTGCAAAAACCAATAACCTATTAAAATGGAGAGAAGAAACTTTAAAATACTTAACTGTTGTTTATCAAACCACCGGAAATTTTAAAAATGCTTTTTTTAATCAAAATGAAATGATTTTGGTTCGAGATTCCTTGAACAGCATCCAATCAAACATTCGTTTTGAGGAACTTTCCCTTGCTTACGAAGCTGAAACAAAAGAAAAAGAACTGGAGCTTCTACAACAGAAAAGCCAAATACAGCATTTGGAATTAGCTAAGAAAAATGCATGGATCATTATCCTCATGATTGTAATGATATTGGGAGCTGTTGCCATAATAGTTTCCTTACGAATTAATCGATTAAGGGTAGATCATAAAATTATGGATTTACGGCAAAAAGTACTCTTAACTCAAATGAATCCACACTTTTTATTTAACTCATTAACAGCTATACAAAGTTTTATTCTTGATAAAAAAAATAAAGAAGCCAATAACTATCTCTCCAAATTGGCAAGTTTGGTAAGAGGAATTCTAGAAAATTCAAGAAAAGAATTTGTATCTCTTAGAACGGAACTTGAGACTTTAAAGGACTATATCGATTTACAAAAATTACGATTCGAAAAAGAAATAAGATACGATTTTGAAATTGATGAAAATATTGATCAGGATCAGATTCTTGTTCCCCCGATGCTGGCTCAACCCTTTGTCGAAAATGCATTAATACATGGAATGCTAAGAACAAATCCAAATGCCCAAATAAAAGTGAAGATATCTCCGAACAAAGAGATGGATATATTACGCTTTCAAATTAAAGATAATGGGATCGGAATAGATGCAGCAACAAAATTAAGTGCCGCTAAAATTCACAAATCCATTGCTACTTCCATTGCCTTAGACCGAGTTAAGATTTACAATTTTAAATCAGCTAAAAAAATGCATTTTGAAATTACGGATCTAAAACATCTCGATTCAAAATCTCAAGGAACTCTAGTTTGTTATTCAATTCCGTTGTTCCGAAATGGTGATAAATTCTAATACTATCAATTTATCGAGGCATCAGATACTATCATTCTCGATTTTAATTCTTGTTATTTCATATATGCGGACTATGTTCAACAATATATAAATAACAGAGATTTTATTGTGTTTTTTCTTGTGTCCGTCTTACTTTTACCCCATGAAAAAACTTATTTTACTAACGCTCATATATTGTTTGCAACCAGGCCAGATAACATCATGTAATTTTTTAAAAGTTGATGTAATTCCCGAAGCCCAATCACAAAATGAAAGGCAAGCTAGCGAAACGGTAAAAAAAGCAGAACAGTTAAGAGATTCATCTTACGATGCAAGTATTAAATTTGGGAAACAAGCACTTGAATTAGCTCTAAAAACCGAAAATGCCAGCATTTTAGCCAGCACCTACAAATCTTTGGGAGTTACCTACTTCTATCAAGGTCTTTTTGATTCTTCAGAATATTATTACAGGAAATCCATAGCACAATATAAATTAGTTGATGACTCTTTAAATATTGGTAAAGTAACCGCAAACATAGGGATTGTTTATCGCAGAACAAGAAAATACAACGAAGCTTTACAGCAATACATCAAGGCATTAGACATATACAAATCTGTACACTACGAAAAAGGAATCGGAAGTGCCTACTTAAATATTGGAGGAGTGCATCAAACCTTAGCTGATTTTGACAGAGCTTTGGAATACTACCAGTATGCCCAACAAATTCATGAGAAATTGGGCGACAATAAAGGATTAGTAAACATATTTATTAACATAGGTGTTTTATATAGAGAACTCAAAAATTATGAGAAAGCACTTACGTACCAACTTCGCGCTTTGAAACTAAATGAGGAGACGAATGACAACCAGCTTAAATCAACAATCCTTCTTAATATTGGTGAATCTTACCTCACTATTCACCAGCCTGTTAAAGCATTGGGGTATTTAGATCAATGTGAAAACATACGGATTCAACTCAACGATCGTTGGGGAATAAGCAAGGTGCTTTTACTAAAAGCCTTAGCATACGATGAGATTAATGAAAATAAAAAAGCTGAAGAGTATTATCAAAAAGCAATTCAATTAAGTAAAGAGAATGATTTACCAGACGATTTACTAGAAAGCTATTTCCACTATTCCAGTTTTTTAGAAAAAAGCAATCAACCAAAAGAAGCCATTAGCTATTTAAAAAAATACCATTCTATTAATGATTCTTTAATCGCGATTTTTCAAAACAGTGCTGTAAAAGAATTAACAGCAAAATATGAGTCAGAACAACAAGAAAAAGAATTAGAAGTTCTTCAGCAGAAAAGTCAGATACAACATCTTGAATTAGGAAAAAAGAATTCCTGGATTATACTTCTATTAGTGGTAATGATTTTGGGTGTAGTAGCAATAATGGTCTCCTTACGAATTAACCGATTAAGGGTAGACCACAAAATTATGGATTTGCGTCAAAAAGTACTACTAACACAAATGAATCCACACTTTTTATTCAACTCGTTAACGGCCATTCAGAGTTTTATTCTCGATAAAAAGAATGAAGAAGCTAATACTTATCTTTCCAAACTGGCAAGTTTAGTAAGAGGGATTTTAGAGAACTCCAGGGAAGAATTTGTCTCACTTAGAACAGAGCTCGAAACATTAAAAGACTACATTGGTTTGCAAAAACTAAGATTCGAGAATGAAATAAACTATAAATTTGAACTTGATAAAAATATTGATCAGGATCAGGTTCTTATTCCTCCAATGCTTGCCCAACCCTTTGTTGAGAATGCCTTAATTCATGGAATGTTACGTAACAATCCCAAAGCGAAAATAAAAGTGAAAATTTCGCTTAATGAAAGTAATGATTTGGTTCTATTTCAGATAAAAGATAATGGCATTGGTATTAATGAAGCAAAAAAGAACAGGCAAAATATCAATCACAAATCCATTGCCACATCAATAGCTATAGACAGGGTTAAGATTTACAATTTTAAATCGGCCAAAAAAATGCATTTTGAGATTGTTGACTTAAGCAATTTAGATCCGGAAAAAACTGGAACTCAAGTAACTTACAGCATCCCATTGCATATTTATGCAGATTAATTTGAAGATATTAAACTACAAACCTTTTCTATTTGTATAAACTATTTCTCATTCTCGTAAACAGTTACAATATCGTATCCCTTTCCCATCAAATAACCTTTGGTGGTGGAATAATTTCTGGTAAAACCCAATAAATATCCACCTCCACCCGAGCCACAAAGTTTCAACCAAAATTTTTGGGTATTTAATCCTTCAGTCCATAAATCCAAAAAATTACCTGGTATCATCGACTTAAAATTAGTCCGTTGAAATTCTGACAATTGACTCAATTCATGAAAAAATGAATCAGCATTTCCATTTACCAATTCCCGAATACACTTATTGTTCATTGGAATTAGCTCCCGTTCCATTAAAATCGAAAATTCTTTATTTTCACAATTCTTCAGAAATGAACGAACCAAAGGCTCTGTATTTCCTGATTTTTGTGTGTTGATTAAGAATATTGCACTGTCTTCCCCAAATTTTTTCCCAGGTAAACTTACCTGTTCAATTTCATTCTGATTGTGGATCAGCAAAGGAACCTTAAGATAAGAGTTCAAAGGATCGAGACCAGAGCTTTTACCATGAAATCCTGCTTCCAACTGAGATAATATAGTCTTCAAGCGAATAATTTCACCATTCTTAAGTTTTTTACTGTTCCCAATCAATCTATTACCATATTTCTTATAAACAGCTGCACATAACGCACCCGAACTTCCCAAGCCATAACTCTCAGGAATGCTCGACTCAAAATACAAGCCATTTTGAATATCTTTTTCAAAGGCATTCAAATCCAATAAAATTTCAAATTGACTTTCATTATTTTTTAAGTATTGCAAATACTTAATCAACTCTAGATTAGACCGCTTGGCAAAATTCCGATCGGTATATTTATCATCACCAATAAAGCTAAGCTCTCCACTAAAATGAGTATATGGAATGCTTAAACCCATCGAGTTTAGCAAAACACTGTACTCTCCAAAGAGTAAAATTTTAGCATAAAATAAGTCAGGATGTATTCTCACTGTTCTTTACATTTTTATTTTTTGTGGGCCATCGCCTTTTTCATCAATAATATACTTTCCATTTTCAAGAAAACCCAACAATTCTGATTCAATAAACGGAATGATTATTTCTTTTTCCGATTTAGGATACATGAGGTGTATATTAGGTCCGGCATCCAAAGTGAACCCAATGGGAATATTACTGCTAGCACGAAACAATCGAATTCTCTCAATCAATTCGAGCGTATTGGGTTTTAATAATGTATAAGATGGTTTTGAATTCATCATTAAACCATGCAAGCTTAAAGCCTCATTCTCCATAATTTCGATAAATCGATCTAAATCACCAGATCGCAGAACTCCAAGCATGCTCTCGAAATGTACATTTGCCTGAGCAAAGCGTGCCAATGCATAAGGATGGTTTTGCATTAACTGATGACCTGCCGAGCTGGAAACATCCTTCTTTTTAGCACTAACCATTAAAATTGTATCCTGAAAATCTTGAAAAATAGGATGAGTGTATTGCGAAAAAGGAACTGCATATTCATCGGAAGATTTTGAAAAGGAATTACTTTCTCCCCAAGCTACAAAACCTCCATAAACAGATCTGGAAGCACTTCCCGAGCCTAAGCGTGCAATAAGGCTGGCTTTTCGATAAAACTCTTCATCACCTAACTGCACTCCAGTAATTTCCTCCTCCATGCTACACAAGCAAAGTGCCAACGAGCTCATTGCTGATGCAGAACTTGCAATTCCCGCAGAATGAGGAAATGTATTTTCTGATGAAATAGAAATTTTGTAATGATTTAGGAAGTTAAAATAGCCCGACAAATGATCAAAGAATTTTTCAATTCTCTGTTCGAATGCTAATTGCCTTTTGCCTTCAAATAAAAAAATTAATCGATCTCCATCTCCAATTGGCTCATAAGAAAGCTTTGTGCGAGTAAGCGAATTTCTTAAACTCATGCTTATGGAAGGATTGCATGGCAATTGATTTCCTTTCTTCCCCCAATACTTAATTAATGCAATATTTGAAGGGCTTTCCCAACCAATCGAACCTGAATTTTTATTATTTATCATCGCTAAACACAAATCAATTAGTTCGATCCCAGTATCATTTCCTTCCAGGAAAATATATTTATTAATCCTGCTCTATAAAAATAGGATTGTATTTCTTTCTTACTTAAATTACTTCGCACCAGCACAAAATCACCACCCCAAGCACCCAGCGACTTTACAGCTCCTTTAAAATCAGGAAATAATTTTTCTTTTACCGATTTTTGTCCTAACATTTCAGCAACTAAAAGCTCATGCATTTGAATAATCTGATCGAATTCACGACTATTTTTAGCGGCAAGAATGTCCTTACTTAATTGAGTTGCCTTATCCAATTCTTCAGCCGTACACTTCCGTTCATTAAGATAATGATTTACAGAATCGCTGCTTTTTTGTTTTTTACCCAAGTAAACAAAATACAACTGATTCGTGAACATATCTGGAAAATCAACAGGATATATTAATGGATGATTTCCATCGCGACGAAACAAAATTGGTTTGCAATAATTTGCACAGGCAATATCAAAACCAGACCCATTTGAAACCAAGGAATGCAAATCGTATGGATTGACATCTGCCCATTGAGCAACATTATTTATTAAGGTAGAACTGCTTCCCAAACCCCAATTTCGATCAAAATCAATTTCTGATCTTATTTTTAAACCGTAATCATTTAAAAAAGCAGGATTTAAACTTTTTGCTTTATTCAATAAAAAACAAACAAAATCCTTCTCTGTTTCTCCCTCAACAAATTGTTTATCTATGTCTTGTTCGGATATATGAAATTCCAGCCACAACTTGCCTTTTTCGTAGGCCAGCCACTCCAAATCAGTCTTATCCGATTCAAAAACTTCTAAAACTTGTCCGTATTTTAAGGGAATGGCAAGTGCCAAAGCCCCATGCAATACAAGATATTCACCTGTAAGCAGAAATTTAGCGTTCGAATAATATTTGTATAAAGGCTTCAAATTCTATTGTAACTTAGTTCGTAGTGATTTTATAAAAGCTTCCACTTCGCTGTAAGAAACTGTTTTATGAGCAAAATACTCTAAAGCCTGTTTCTTTTCCTCATAATCGGCTTTCAAAGTATTTAGCAAATTAGACAAATGCATTTTCATATGACCTTGCTGAATTCCTGTAGTTACCAAGGATCTTAAAGCACCAAAGTTATTGGCCAATCCGGCGGCAGCCGTAATCATCATTAATTCTTTTGCCGAAGGCTTCCCTAGTAATTCCAAACCAAATTTTGCCAAAGGATGTAAGCTTGTTAATCCACCAACAGTTCCCAACGACAACGGCATGGTCAACTGATATCTAAATCGATTATGAGACACACTTGCTTGTGTTAAACTTTTGTATTTACCCGTTTTAGAGGCATAAACATGACCATTGGCTTCAATAGCCCGAAAATCATTTCCTGTTGCCAAAGCAACGGCATCAATTCCATTAAATATCCCTTTATTATGTGTCGCTGCACGATAAACATCCAACTCGGCAATTTTCGCAGCTTTAATAAATTTATCAGCAAATTGTTTTCCACTTAAACCTGAATGAATTTCATCTAACTCATCGAGGCTGCATTCCACGGAGCATTCTACAATACAATCAGGTGTATAATTAGAAAGAATGGACATAATTACCTCACATTCCTGTTCCAAATCTGAAAGACCTTCGTAATGTTTAAAGAATCGTTTCATTTGTTGAGCCATTTTCTCCAAACAAGAATTAATAAAATTCGCACCCATCGAATCTGCAGTATCAAAAGTAACATGCAATTGATAGTAGTTTTCCATTTCATGGGCAAGATTCACCAACTGAATACCTTGAATACCACCCCCACGTTGGCGCATATTTCGTGTTAATTCTTTGGTTGCCCGATACAATTCAAATTTTAATTCGGGCAATAAATCATTCAATTTTTTCGAATCGCCTTTCCAAATAAAATGAACCTGACCCGATTTCACAACTGAAACAACACGAGCATTAAATCCTCCATGACTCGCCCAAAACTTAGCCGACCTCGATGCTGCAGCAATCACAGAACTTTCCTCAATCACCATCGGAATATGATACAATTGATTATTGATCAGGAAATTGGGCGCCACACCAAAAGGAAGATAGAAATTAGAAAGAGTATTCTCGCTAATCTCATCCAACAAATCCTGTTGTTCTTTATTTTGCAGGCGAAAACTATCAAGCTGAGATTTTATTCTCTCAGCACTACCAGTTAATTCGCCCATTTTCTCCATCTTCTCTTCACGAGTCAACTTTGAAAAACCTGAAATAATTGCTCTTCTTTTCATATCTAACATCATTTAATCTTTTCCCTGATTTTGATCAATCAGAAAGAATAAATAAAATACTTCAAGATCCTAAATTACGTTTTTTATACTGCTGTCCCAAAAAACCAAGAGTTTTTTAAGTCAAATCCTATTTTCTGATATGCAAAAAACTCTTTACAAGCTGTAAGCCTTTTCTTTGAGATTCGATATATGCCTTTAATTCATCGTATGATTCTTTCGCATATTTGAGTAATCCTGAGGCCTGTCCGTAAATTGCTGGCAGATTAGATTTCTCCATAAGATAATAGCCATCCAGAAAGTTTTGAATTCCTCCTGAAATAATTATTTCCTTGCATTTCACCTGATCATCTGTTGCAACAATCTCGTTCACCCAATCGATCATTTGACTCGCCGAATGACCTATTTGAGCCAAAGGTTCAAACAATTGCATGTGAGAGTCGGGATTACGCATGAGCTCAATTTTTGCAAAATTTGTACCTCCAAAGGCAGCAAATTCGATTGCCTGAAGAGGAAG
>JBFFMG010000071.1:0-12315 GCA_041554215.1 Labilibaculum sp. | reverse complement strand
ATTTAATTCAAATTAAACTTTCATTATTCTGTATTCTTACGCAATTTTATCATTTTTGTTTACTGATATCTAAGTAATAATTCCAAACCTTATTTCAAAACCTACTCAAATGATAAAATACCAACACATCTTCTTTGACCTAGACCGCACACTTTGGGATTTTAATAAAAACTCAGAGGTAAGTCTTCACCAACTCTTTAGAGATTACCAATTGCAATCGAGCTTTGGAAGTTTTTTATTCTTTAAATCGAGATATGAATACCATAATGGCAAATTATGGAATGCCTACTATCAGAAAAGAATTGCAAAAGAGGATCTTGTGTATAGAAGATTTTATTTGACATTAAAAGAAGCAGGCAATGATGATTTAGTTTTGGCAAAAGAAATTGCAAATGATTTTATTGAAATAAGCCCATTACAAACTGTTACTTTTCCAAACACGCATCAGACTCTTGAATATCTGAAAGAAAAAGGATATCAATTACACATTATCACCAATGGGTTTAATGAAGTTCAAGGCAAAAAACTTAAAAACTCAAAATTAGACAGCTATTTTACAAAAGTTATTACTTCGGAGGATGCAGGTGCAAACAAACCCACTCAACAAATATTCGAATATGCATTTTCTGAAGCAGGTGCTTTAGCAAATAACAGCATAATGATAGGAGACGATCTTTCAACTGATATTGCTGGTGCCAAAAAAGTAAACATGGATCAAATTTATTTCAATCCACACAGAACCAATCACAAAGATGAACCAACATTTGAGATCAGTAATTTACTCGAAATAAAAAACATTCTTTAATATGTTCATTAACATGTTTTCATTACAATCTGTAAGCTCATTTTAATGTTCTTTAACAATTCTCAATAAAAAAGAAGCGAAAACAGTATAATGATAAGAAAAGAACTTTTATATTTGCAGCAGAAACAAACAAAAACTTGATATGCAAACAAGTTTTTGTTACCAACATCAGGTTTATACTGTGACATTCATAAACAATTCTAAAGGGTTAGTGAAGTTACTAAGGTTAATAGATTACAAATGGTTAATAATATATTGAAACTGGTATATAACCAATGTTGGAATATGAAGGCTGCGTTTAGGGGACGCAGCCTTTTCTTTTGCCCCAAACCGTGAGAAAATCTTAAAGGATAAAACAAACCAAGGAACAATTGTCAAGGCTAAATTTAAAAAAAAACAACAAGGAAAATGAGCCGAAACCATTGGACTCATGAACCATCTGACTCTTCAAGACTTTTCGAGACTTTTGGACTCTCTTTACGTTTTTCTCTTCTTCTTCTTTGCTGCTGGAAACAAAACATTATTTAGAATCAAACGATATCCAGCCGAATTCTTTTTTAAGTTAAGGTCTGTAGGTGAATCCCCAACTAAATGTTGATAATCTTCGGGATCGTGGCCTCCATAAAAGGTCCAGGTACCTTTCCCTAAATTCCCATGAATGTAGCGAGCTTCACCAGCCAACTTGTTTTCTCCCATTACTAGAACGCTTGGCTTGATTAGCTCCAACTTAAAAGCCGTTGTTTGCCCCATAAAACCTTTTATCAGATTCTTATGGTTTTGACACAGCATTGTTGGTACGGGATCCCATTTTGCGGAAAACTCAAACAAGGAGAAATAATCCTCATCCTGCTTTAGTTTTCTGGTTAATGTCACATCAATATCCGAAAACTCATATACATGTGGATTCGTTTCAATCGTAAAATTTTGAAAAGCGAAGGTTTTAGAATAATTCAAATGAGACTGAACATCTGGTTCCATTGAATCCCCATCGAACACTGCATCACAAATATCGCGTCCGTCGGCAGCTAAAGTTATATCAAAAGTATCTGTGGCTGAACACATGGCAAATAAAAATCCGCCAGCCTCTACAAAGCTTCTAATTTTTACAGATATCGCATTTTTCAAATCTGAGACTTTCGAAAAACCATATCGATTGGCTACCTCCAAATTTGATTTCACCTCATCCTTATACCATTTCATATTTCGATAAGAAGTATAAAATTTCCCAAACTGACCGGTAAAATCTTCATGATGCAAATGCAACCAATCATACTTTGACAACTTCCCCGTCATCACCTCATCATCATAAATAATATCGTAAGGAATTTCGGCATAGCTAAGCGCTAGAGTCACTGCATCGTCCCAAGGTTTCTTTCCTTTAGGGGAATACACTGCAATTAATGGTACTTCTTCAAGCTTAACGGCATCCATATTAAGTTCATCGCTCGAAATTTCAGTCATTATTTGTTGTACAGAGACATCACTAACTACAGAGAAACTAACACCTCGTATCTGACACTCATCTTGAATTTCTTTACTAAAAGGAAGTAAAAAAGATCCTCCCCGATAATTCAAGAGCCAATGAATCTCATAATCCTTCTCTAATGTCCAAAATGCAATACCATAAGCTTTTAAATGATTTTTCTGAGTATCATCCATCTGAATTAACAAACTTGCAGAATAGGATGCATGTGTATACAAGACGAGAAATAGCAGAACAACTATTTTTCGAGAAAATCTTTTTAAGAACAATCTATCTTCTATCATAAAAACAAGATAAGAAATTCTATTTGAGTAAGAAGTAGAATGAATTATTTAAAAAGGAGGAGCATCATCAAAATCATTTCCCCCTCCAAAACCAGCATTAAAATCATCAAAACCTGAAGGCTCCTGATTCATGCTTGAACTAAATGTTTTTACATCCTCAAGACCAGGTGTGGCAAATGGGTTTAGCGATTCACCTTCTAAATCGGTAAATCGGGCTAACTGATTACGGAATCGCAGTTGTATTTCACCTACGGCACCATTACGATGTTTTGCAATTATGATATCAGCAATACCAATTAAAGAATTACCTTCTGCATCTTCTGTAATACCATATCTTTCTGGTCGGTGAATAAACAACACCATATCCGCATCCTGCTCAATCGCACCAGATTCACGTAAATCGGAAAGCATTGGCTTTTTCGCATCACCAGTTCTTTGCTCAACACCACGATTCAGCTGAGAAAGAGCAATTACCGGAACATTTAATTCTTTTGCAATAATCTTTAATTGTCGGGAAATCAAACTTACCTCCTGCTCACGATTCCCACGCATATCAGAACCAGCTGTCATCAACTGCAAATAATCAATTACAATACAACTTATATCATGCTTGGCTTTTAAACGACGACATTTCGATCGTAATTCATAAATAGACAAACCAGGTGTATCATCCACATATATTGGCGCCTCAATAAGATCTTTAATTTTAACATGTAATTGTTCCCATTCAAAATCTTCCAAACGTCCGCTTCTCAATTTCTCAGAACCTAATTCAGTTTCACTTGATATCAAACGTTTCACCAATTGATCACCCCCCATCTCGAGAGAGAAGATAGCGATAGGCGCTTTATGATCGACTGCCATATTTCGTGCCATCGACAATACAAATGCTGTTTTTCCCATAGAAGGACGAGCTGCAATAATCACCAAATCGGACTTTTGCCAACCGGAAGTAATTCGATCTAACGCAGTAAAACCTGAAGGCACACCACTCAAACCATCAGTACGCTTTCCCGCCTCTACAATTTGATTGATCACCTCATCGGCCAAAGGGCGAATATGAGACGATTCCTTTTTGATATTCCCTTCTGCAATCTCAAAAACATCTTGCTGTGCCCGATCAAGCAAATCTGCAACATCAACACTTTCGTCGAAAGCTTGCGATTGAATTTCGGACGAAACCCGAATTAATTCTCTCTGAATAAACTTTTGAGCAATAATTCTAGCATGAAATTCGATATGAGCTGCCGACGCTACTCTATTTGTTAATTGAGTAATGTAAAACGGACCTCCGACATCTTCTAATGCTCCCTGACGTTTTAACTCTTCTGTTACTGTAAGAATATCAACAGGTTCCTCGTTAATTGAAAGAGAAAGAATGGCTTTGTATATTTTTTGGTGAGCATCCTTATAGAATGAATCCGCATTTAAAATATCTCCAACCGAAATCATAGCATCTTTTTCAAGCATCAATGCTCCTAAAACAGCTTCCTCAAGCTCCAAAGCCTGCGGAGGAACTTTCCCGTAATCAAGATCTACTTTATTCTTCGGTTGATTGTTATACTTATTTGCCCCAGCCATAAAATACTAAATTCTAACAGTTCACTTTCCTTTAAAATCAACATCCTAAACACTATTCTTGCTTTAAAAACAGCTCTAAAAAAAATTTAGAATGCAAGGTCAAAGATAGAAAATAAAAATACTACTACTTGATTTTTTTTGCTCTAATAAATCGAGTATTTTTACCACTCAATCATAAAACTTATTACCTGTGCTTCGTTTCCCAAATGCTAAAATTAATGTCGGATTAAATATCGTCGAGAAAAGACTGGATGGATTTCATAACATCGAAACTATATTTTACCCAATCCCTCTTACCGATGGATTAGAAATTGCTAGTTCGAACGATGAAAAAAATTACAACTTCAGTTCATCTGGCATTCCAATTAATATCGATGATAAGGATAATATTGTTTGTAAAGCCTTTGAATTGCTAAGTGCCAGCTACAACATCCCATCAACCAATATTCATTTGCACAAAAACATTCCATTTGGCGCTGGACTGGGAGGTGGATCTTCGGATGCTGCTTTCATGATAAAAATGTTGAACGAACAATACAAACTAGGACTTTCATTTAACGAGATGGAAAAATTGGCAGGACAACTAGGTAGCGATTGCCCTTTCTTTATTGCCAATAAACCTGTTTTCGCAGAGGGTAAAGGAGACATTTTCTCGGAGGCACTTATTGATCTTTCCGGATATCACATCCTACTGATAAAACCAAATATTCACATAAGTACACCCGAAGCATATTCCGCAGTTAAGCCTTCTCGACCAGAAAAATCATTAAAATATTTCATCCAAGAACCCATTGAAAACTGGAAATACTTAATTTTTAATGATTTTGAAAACAATATCTTCCCAAACCATCCCGAGCTAGAAAAAATCAAAGTTGATTTGTACAATATGGGAGCAATATATGCGTCAATGTCGGGAAGCGGCTCTTCTATATTTGGGATTTTTAAAGATGAACCTAAGTGCAAAAAAATATGGAGTGAATATTTTTGCTGGAAAGGCCAATTATAAAAACAGAATGAGCCCGTTCATTACAGACGGGCTCATTTTCATTTCAACTCAGAAAGATTACTCAATTTCCACCATTAATAATCTGTTGGGAACCTTTTCTCCTTCAGTGACAAAAACTTTGTTAATTTTACCATCGAAAGGCATTTTTATCTGATTCTTCATCTTCATAGCTTCAAGAATCATAATCGTTTCACCTTCCTTAACTTCCTGTCCTTCTTTGACGTATATTTCAATAATAGTACCAGGAATGAATGAATTTATATGCTTTGGATTAGGTCTAACCCAAGGTTTTCTATTTTCAAACTTTTTAGTTAATTCCGTTGTATAAATTGTACCGTCAACGTTGAATTTTTTTAAATCTCCCATATCGAATACTTTTTAAAATGGTGGTATACCGTGTTTTTTAGCTGGTCTGCTATCTACCTTGTTACTAGAAACTTCAATTGAATGCAACAACATGTTACGTGTCTCTTGTGGCTCTATTACAGTATCGATATAACCTTTAGCTGCTGCAACGTAAGGATTAGCAAACTTTTCTCTGTATTCAGCTACCTTTTCTTTTCTCATAGCCTCAGGATCCTCTGCTGCCATAATCTCCTTTTTAAAGATAATGTTAGCAGCCCCATCTGGTCCCATAACTGCAATTTCAGCATTTGGCCATGCAAACATGAAATCGGCTTTCATATGGCGAGAGTTCATTGCAATGTAACCTCCACCGTAGGCTTTACGGATAATAACAGTGATTTTAGGAACTGTTGCCTCACTATACGCATAAAGAATCTTAGCTCCATGACGAATAACACCCATATGCTCCTGATCAACACCTGGCAAATAACCTGGCATATCTTCAAGGGTTACAATTGGAATATTAAAAGCATTACAGTAACGAATAAAACGCGCTGCTTTATCCGATGAATCACAATCCAATACACCCGCCAATACTAATGGCTGATTTGCTACAAAACCAACTGTTTCGCCATTCATTCTACCGAACCCAATTACAATATTTCGAGCAAAATTCTCCATACTCTCAAAGAAATCAGAATCATCAACAATAGATTTGATTACGTTACGAATATCGTATGGTTGAGTTGGATCAGAAGGAACAATTTCTTCAATTTTGTATTCTGGTCTTGGAGGCTTAGGAGGAAATGCCTTCGCTTTTTTAGTATTGTTCCATGGTATGAAGGTGAGCAGCTTCTTAATTTGTTCGAAGCATTCATATTCGCTTAAAGCGTAGAAATGAGCATTACCTGTAATTTCGCTATGAACTTTAGCTCCACCCAGTTCTTCCATACTAATTTCTTCACCCAAAACAGTTTTTATTACCTCAGGACCGGTAATGAACATTTTTGAAATGTTCTCAACCACAAACACAAAATCAGTAAGCGCAGGAGAATAAACGGCTCCACCAGCACAAGGACCAAGAATAATTGACAATTGAGGAATTACACCAGACGCTAATGTATTTCGGAAAAAGATTTCTCCATATCCAGCCAGCGAATTAACACC
Organism: Labilibaculum sp.; assembly: GCA_041554215.1. Classification (GTDB taxonomy): domain Bacteria; phylum Bacteroidota; class Bacteroidia; order Bacteroidales; family Marinifilaceae; genus Labilibaculum. Next base: position 5,644 of record JBFFMG010000071.1, on the reverse strand, counting down.
TTCTTGAATACGAGCTCCCCCCGAATCATTAATACCAATCAATGGCACACGCATTTTTAAAGCATGATCCATGATTTTAGTAATTTTACGCGCATGCATAAGACCCAGAGAACCACCGGCTACAGTAAAATCCTGTGCGAAAATACACACTGGCTCACCATAAATAGTTCCAGTTCCAATGATAACCCCATCGCCATGAAGTTCTTTCTTTTCCATACCAAAGTCGCGAGCCTCGTGCTCAACAAACATATCGTATTCATGAAAAGAATCTTCATCTAAAATAGACGTTACTCTTTCTCTGGCAGTCAATTTCCCCATCGCAACTTGCTTCTGAATGGCTTTTTCACCGCCACCTTGAAGCACTTTTTCTTTTCTCTTTCTAAGATCAAGAATGTTTCGTTTCAATGACATAATTTGTACATTTAGTTAGAAAATATATACTTTCATATATATGTTGAATTTCATCAGCTCATGAAATTCCAAGATACAACATTACTAATTTTTAGGGTAGAAAAAAACTCTTCACAACTCTACCCTATAATTAGCTACATATAAAATAAGTTCTTTTGCCTGATAATCAAACCAATTCACAAAAATCTATTTAGAATTTTTCTATTTTGGTGCAATTCGATACAAATAAACCGCTATAAATGAAAAAACAATATTAGGCAACCAAACAGCAAGTATCGGATTCATACCTCCGTTTGTAGCAAATACAATAGATATCTGCATAAAAAGTATAAATGAGAAACTTAACAGTAAGCCAATCCCTAAATGCAGCCCCATTCCTCCACGAATTTTACGTGAAGCAAGCGATACGCCAATAAGAGTAAGAATAAAGGTTGAAAATGGATTCGCCATCCTTTTGTACTTCTCAATCTTATACGCCTCAATATTACTATCACCCCGCAAGGACTGCTGCTCAATGTATGCATTCAATTGAGGCAAATTCATTGCCTCAACAATATTTTTTTTTGAACCAAACTCTTCCGGCCCAAAATTAAAGGTCGTATCCTTCGTCCTTCCACTCTCAAACGACTCCTTCTCTCCATCTATTGTGCGAATAAAAAAATCGTTTATGGTCCACTTTTCATTCTCTTTACTCCAGCGAATCGATCGAGATGTTAGTTTAGAAACCAGCTCCTTACCTTTAAATTCCTCGAGCGCAAACTTATAACCTGTATTCGTGGATGATTCGTAATTAATCATGTAAATAAAAACACCAGGCTCAATTTGTCTATGAATATTTCGTTCGTTATTTCGAAATTGCTTACTTATATAAGTTGCAGTAAAATCGAGCCTTTTTTGATTGGCTGGAGGAATAATATAATTACTTAAGAGGAAAGAAAAAACACCAATAATCAGTGCCGAAATAAAGTACGGATACATCATTCTTCGAAAACTTACTCCACTACTTAATATAGCAATTATTTCAGTATCGTAAGCCATTTTCGAGGTGAAGAAAATTACTGCGATAAAAGTAAACAACGCACTAAATAAATTCGCGAAATAGGGAATGAAATTTAGATAGTAATCGAAGATAATTGCCTTTAATGGAGCTTCTTTATCAATGTATTCATCGATATGTTCCGAAAAATCGAAAATAACCGATATACTTATTATAAGAACAATAGCGAAAAAGAAAGTTCCCAAAAACTTTCGGATAATGTATAAATCTAATTTTCTCAAGATCTGAATTTTAAATTCCTTATTTCCCGAAAATTGCCGCAAAACAAATTTCGGGATAAAAGTATAACTTATTCTTCAATTACCAATCGAGCTGGATGTATTGTAAGCTTTTTTAACCTTATAAGCGAGTAGCTAATTTTTTGACCATAATTTCTTTCCAGGCCGAGAAGCTTCCTGCATTGATGTGTTCTCGAGCTTCGCGTACCAACCACAGATAAAATGCCAAATTGTGAATACTACATATCTGAGAACCTAACAACTCGCCCGAATGAATTAAATGACGAACATAAGCTTTTGAATAGGCCTGATCAACATATGAGGTTCCATTAGGATCTATCGGCGAAAAATCGTCGTGCCATTTCTTATTTTTGATATTGATGATTCCTTCACTTGTGAACATCATGCCATTTCGACCATTTCTTGTAGGCATCACACAATCGAACATATCAACACCTCTCGAAATGGCTTCCAATATATTAATCGGAGTTCCAACCCCCATTAAATATCTTGGTTTATCTTGTGGTAAAACTTTATTTACAACCTCTATCATTGAATACATATCTTCCACAGGCTCACCAACCGCTAAACCACCAATGGCATATCCTTCCCGATTTAGAGATGCTGCATGTTCTGCTGCTTTAATTCGTAAATCGTTATAAACACAACCTTGAATAATGGGAAATAATGTTTGAGAATAACCATATTTAGGCTCTGTCTCATCAAATCGTTTCACACAACGCTCTAACCATCTTTGAGTTAATTCGAGTGAAGTTTTCGCATACTCATAAGTTGATGTTCCAGGAGGACATTCATCGAATGCCATAATAATATCAGCACCAATAGTTCTTTGGGTATCCATTACATTTTCCGGCGTAAAAAAATGTTTCGACCCATCAATATGTGAACGAAACATCGCACCTTCCTCAGACAATTTTCTATTATCAGCAAGAGAAAACACTTGAAATCCACCACTATCTGTTAAAATTGGTCGTTCCCAACCATTAAATTTATGCAAACCCCCTGCTTTCTCCAACACATCCAAACCTGGGCGCAGATACAAATGATAAGTATTACCTAAAATAATTTCGGCATTAATATCGTCTCTTAACTCTCTTTGATGCACACCTTTTACAGATCCAAGTGTTCCTACCGGCATAAAAATGGGCGTTTGAATTTTCCCATGATCGGTAGTTAACTCTCCTGTCCTTGCTGAGGACTTAGGATCTGTATTCAGTAATTTAAAATCCATATGAACTATTTTTATTTGCTTACAACGAGGTTTTTCAACCAATTCGTAAAAAAATCAGGCAGCAAAGATACTAATTAATCTTATTTCCAAATCATCAATCCTATTTGTCTGTAAGCTATTGATTTCTATATCCAGAACATAAATATCATAATTTCGCCTTCTTTTATTTTCAAGCATGAAACTACACATCAAAGTTTTTAAATCGATAAGATTCTTTTATTTTTGCAGAACATAAACAAACCAAATATTGGAAAAAATAATCATTCTTCCCGCTACAGCTATTCAATGGACTATACTCACTGTTCTCTTTATAGCTTTTTTCATACAAGTATACTATCATATACGCTATATTTTATTTTTTAAAAAAGAACAAAAGAGAACTCACTGTAAAAATACAGAACCTGTCTCACTAGTAATTTGTGCTAAAAACGAAGAAGATTACTTGCAAGAAAATCTTTCCGGATTTTTAGAACAAGAATATCCTAATTTCGAGTTAATTATAGTGAATGATGGTAGTGAAGACGAAACCGAAACTATAATTGCACAGCACCAAATAAAGTTCCCTAATCTTCGAACTACAAAAATTCCATTGGATGATAAATTTTATCATAACAAGAAACTAGCTCTTAGCATAGGTATAAAAGCGGCTAAAAATGACCACATTGTTTTCACTAATATTCAAAGTAAAGCAGCGAGTGAGATGTGGTTGCAAGAATTTATGAATACATGGGACAAAGGAGTGCAAATAGGTTACGTTAACTTTGAAAACAAAAAAGGCTTTCTTTATAATTTCCTCAAATTTGATTTGCTTACAAAAAACATTAAAAATGCCAGCTTTGCCTCCTCAGGAAAAGCTCATTCGGGCAATGGAGACAATCTAGGATGTAAAAAATCAGATTTTATGGCCAATAAGGGGTTTGCCAAAAACTCTCATTTCGAAGCTGGACATGACCATTTAATGGTTTTACAGCTAAGCAAGTTTTCTGGTGCATCCATATGCTTTAAACCAGAAGCTACCATTAACCTTTCATCGGAAAACGCATTTAGTCAATGGGTTAAAATCAATAAACATTACTATAAATGCCGAAAATATTTGCCGATAAAAATACGTTTACTAATTGATTTAGAACCGATCAGTAAATTTATTTTTTTCGCTGCAGCAACTTACACCTTATTCTTCACAGACCTATACTTTTTACTTGCAATTATTTATTTAACAAGAATAATTTTGATTGGAAGCTTCTTTAAAATAAGCACTAGTCATTTGAAGGAAGAAAATTTCTTTTTATCTTCGTACTTATATGAGATTTTTGTGCTATTTTCAAAAATATATTTTTTGTATACAAATATCATTTTTAGTAAAAGCAACCAATGGAAATAAATCCTAACCTCTCGGAAAAAGCTCAATACGATTACAGGCTTGTTTTATCGGCCATTAATGGTAATCAAAAAGCATACGAAGAGCTCTTTAAAAGATACAAAGACGCTATTTTTTTCATGCTTTTAAAAATGGTAAATAATAAAAATGATGCTGAAGACTTAACGTTTGAAGCATTTGGGAAAGCATTTCGAAATATCAAACAATATTCTCCAAAATACGCATTTAGTACATGGCTATTTAAAATTGCTTCTAACAACTGTATTGATTTCTTGCGGAAAAATAAAGGAAACACAATTTCCATTGACGGAAGAGATGACTATGATAACGAACGAACTATTCCTTTGGAATCCAACACTCTTAATCCGGAGCAAGTATTCATTAAAGACCAAAAAGCAAAAATAATGCGTACCGAGGTAGGTCGTTTAAAAGAACGCTACCGAAAATTAATTGAACTTCGTTATTTTGAAGAATTCTCCTACGAAGAAATTGCGAAAGAATTAAAACTTCCAATCGGAACAGTTAAAGCTCAGCTATTTAGAGCTAGAGAATTGCTTTTTAACACTCTTAAAGATTCGGAAATGAAGATTGATGTGAAAAGGGATTAAGGTCTTTTCCCCTCTTAAATTTTCATTAACATCTTCAAAAATTAGCCTATCTTTGCCAAGTTTAAAAATACATTTGGCATGGAAATCATAGAAAAATATTTTCCCAATTTAACGGAAGAACAGAAACAAAAGTTCTCCAGATTAAAAGAATTATATACTTTTTGGAACGAGCAAATTAATGTGATCTCCAGAAAAGATATGGATTCTTTATATGAACATCACGTTTTACATTCATTAGCAATAGCTAAAGTAATTCAATTTACTCCTGGCTCAAAAATAATGGATGTAGGAACTGGAGGTGGATTTCCGGGACTTCCGCTTGCAATTTTATTTCCAGAATGCAATTTTTATTGTATCGACTCGATAGGAAAAAAGATTAAAGTTGTGACAGAAGTTGCAAATGCCTTAAATTTAGGAAATGTGAAAGCAGAACACATTAGAGTTCAGCAAATTAATGATAAGTTTGATTTTATTGTAAGTCGTGCTGTAACTGCATTTCCAAAATTTGTGAACATGGTTAAGAAAAATAGTAAGGCTAAAGATCAAAATAGTTTACCCAATGGAATCATTTATTTAAAGGGTGGAAATTTTGAAGATGAAATCGCTGAATACGGAAGCAGAATCAGCCTTTACGAGTGTTCGGATTATTTCTCAGAGGAGTTCTTTGAGACAAAAAAAATAGTCCATCTTGATCTTTAATGAAAATAAAAGCGCTGATCT
>JBFFMG010000070.1:0-12397 GCA_041554215.1 Labilibaculum sp. | reverse complement strand
TTACTGAAGAATGGCATAAAAACTTCAGCTAGTATCACACCAAAAAGAAGTGCAACTACTGACATTAGAGTAGTACTTCCTAAAAAATCTTTTATCAAATCGATACGCTCTGCGCCAATTGCTTTTTTGATACCAATTTGGTTCAATTTTCCATCATATTGAACGGTTATGATATTGATGAAATTAATCATGGCAATAATCAATATTAAAAAAGCCAGAAGAATATGTATGTAAATGGTATTGATATTTCCACCTGGTTTTAAGATTTGCTGATAGTCTGACCTCAGGTGGATATCGCATAATTTTTGTAAATAAGATCCTGTTTTTTCACCATATTCACCAAATCCATCATCAAGCATTTTGGTGTATTTATCCTCAATTTTCTTAATTGTTGAATTACGATCAACTCCTTGTTTTACTAAAATATACGTGAAGTACTCCAGACTTTTGTGGCCTGCTTGTCTTGGGTAGCCCGAAAATGGCAAAAGCATGTCGAAATCGTAGTGGGAGGTGAGTGGGAGGTCTTTTACAACTGCGTTTACTGTTAATAATCTGCCAAACATTTCCAATTCTTTGCCTGCAGCATTGGTAGTCCCAAATAATTTTTCTGCTGTTGAAGTGTTTATGACTACACCATTAGGATTGGAAAACAGATTGGTTGATTGCCCTGAAATAGGTTCCAGTGTAAATACCTTATGAAAATTAGTATCTACGTAGTGGCAGTGAATTCCGTCGAAATGTTTGTCCTTTACTTTTGCATTTTGTGTGTATCCTCTGTACAATTGAGTAATTTCTTCAATTTCTGGTATTTGAGAGGCGAAGTTTTCATTGGTTAAACGCAGTCCTATTTCGTAAGGTGCTAATTCTTCACCAGTATCATTAAGTAATGAAATTAACTTGTAAATCCGTTCCTGTTTTGTGTTGAATTTATCGTACCTCAATTCATGCTGAACGTAGATGGAAATAAGAATTACAGCAGCCATTCCAACAGCAAGTCCAAAAATATTGATCATGGAATTGAGTTTGTCTTTTGCCAGACTTCGAAAAGAGAGTTTAAGTTTGTACCAAAGCATAGAGTCGATTTTATTGGGCGATTAAAAGTAATAAGTTTGTTGGATTATTTATAATACTGCGGTGGCCGTGATATGTGATTGAGTATCTTTTAGGTTCTCTGAAACTATTTTTCCATCAAACAAATGAATGGTTCGGTGAGAATATTCGGCATCTGCCTGAGAATGGGTGACCATAACGATTGTGGTTCCTTCCTGGTTTAATTCTTTAAGCAGCTGCATTACTTCAGTTCCGTTGGTCGAGTCCAGATTTCCCGTAGGCTCATCGGCCAAAATTAGTTTGGGATTCGAAACTACAGCTCGTGCTATGGCCACTCTTTGCTGTTGTCCGCCCGAAAGTTGTTGTGGGTAATGCTTCGCACGGTGCGAAATATTCATGCGTTCCAATACTTCCAACACTTTTTCTTTCCTCTGTGCCGATGAAACGCCCATATAGAGTAGAGGCAACTCTACATTTTCAAATACATTTAGTTCATCAATCAGGTTAAAACTCTGGAAAATAAAGCCGATGTTTCCTTTTCGGTATTTGGTGCGTTGTTTTTCTGTTTTCAGGGAAACATCGATATCATTAAAAATGTATCTTCCTTCGTTCGGATTATCCAATAAGCCAATGATGTTTAAGAGAGTAGATTTACCGCAACCGGATGGTCCCATAATCGCAACGAATTCTCCTTTTTTAATGTGAATACTAACATTCTGCAAAGCAGATGTTTCAACTTCCTCTGTTCTGAAGATTTTTACCAGGGCTTCTGTTTTAATCATTTTGTTTAATTTGTGCGTTTCAGTTATAGAGAACCAAGTATTGTGCCATTTATAAATGATTCAGAAACACAGGTGTTTGTGATTGTAATGAGAAATATAGTGTAGGGAAATCCAACACTGAATGTCGATATTCACAACAATATGATTATTTTAACCAATGAATTTAAATGGATAATAGAATGGCTGGAAAAGGAAAGCTTTTAATTATAGATGATAATGAGGAACTTTTGTTTGCCTTACAATTATTTCTGAATTCTCATTTTGCAAAAATCGATACCATTAAGAATCCCAATCAATTGCTTTCGCAGCTTGAAGTGGATGAGTATGATGTTTACTTGCTGGATATGAATTTTAAAGCTGGAATCAATTCAGGAAATGAAGGTTTGTATTGGTTAAAGCGAATATTGGAATTTGATGCAAATGCTTGTGTGGTTCTGATTACAGCTTATGGAGATGTAGAATTGGCGGTGAAAGCAATGAAAGAGGGGGCAGTTGATTTTATTCAAAAATCATGGGACGAAAACAAGATATTATCAACTTTGTTGTCGGCCTTAAAATTGCGGAATTCAAAGCTTGAGATAAAAGGATTGAAGGAGAAGCAGAAGCAGATCAATCATCAGATCAATAGAAATACTCAATTTGTAAGAGGGAATTCCAATGCTATGAATGAGGTGTTTCGAACTGTAGAAAAAGTTGCTGCAACCGAGGCTAATGTTCTAATTATTGGTGAAAATGGAACTGGAAAAGAGGTGATTGCCCGTGAGCTTCATTTGTCATCTCATCGAAAAGATCAGGTATTTGTAAGTGTTGATTTGGGTTCTTTAAGTGATAACTTATTTGAAAGTGAGTTGTTTGGTTCTAAAAAAGGTGCTTTTACCGATGCAAAAGAAGATCGTATGGGGCGATTTGAATTGGCCTCTGGGGGAACACTTTTTCTGGATGAAATCGGAAATGTTCCCTTGCATCTGCAAACAAAATTATTGACAGCCATTCAAAATAAACAAATTGTTCCAGTAGGAGGAAATTCACCAATTGAGGTGGATGTTCGTATACTGGCCGCTACCAATTGCAATTTATTCGAGATGCTTGCCAACGGAATTTTCCGGGAAGATTTGTTGTATCGTTTGAATACCATTACGATAGAACTACCGCCTTTGCGGGAACGAATCGAGGACATTCCTGAATTGGCTGCATTTTTTCTGCAAAAATATGCCGATCAGTATCATAAAGGAGAATGTTTTTTCGAAAAATCAGCAGTTAGGAAACTTTCGCAACATTCATGGCCGGGAAATATTCGGGAATTTCAACACATTATCGAAAAATCAGTTATCTTATCCGAAACAAAAAAATTAGCTGCTGTTGATGTATTAATTGGAGAGGAATTGCAATTATCTAAAAAAATATTGGACAGTTTTAATTTGACAGATAATGAGAAGTTGTTAATTGAGAAAGTAATAAGGCATACTGGTGGGAATATGAGTCTTGCGGCGAAGGAATTAGGGATAAACCGGTCAACATTATACGATAAAATTAAGAGGTATGATTTATAAAAGATTCTATGTTTGGATTGTTGTTCAAATCATTTTAATATCCCTTACGCCTGTTTTGTTTTGGTTTGTACTCTCCAAAGAATACATGCTGGTAACCACCTATAGTCTTTTTGCTTTTTGGATTATACAAATTGGATATCTTATTTTTTATATCAATAAAACAAATCGAGATTTGTCCAGATTCTTTTCTGCTTTTCAGTATCAGGATTCTACATTGGTATTTAATGAGCAAAAAAAGGACAAAGCATTCCAAAATCTGCATCAAAGTTTCAATCGTATTATTAACGCATTTGGTAAGGTGAAAATTGAAAAAGAAAAGGATTTTGTCTTCTTTCAAAACACTGTGGAATTGGTAGGGGTTGGCTTATTGGCTTTTGATCATAAAGGGAATGTGCGTTTGTGCAATAAGGCTTTTAAGGATCTTTTTTTGGTTAAAGATTTTCAGAATATTTCAGAATTGGAATGTATCGAAAGTGAGTTTCCTGATTTTTTATTTAGAGTGAAGACGGGAACACAAAACCTAAGGAAATATTTGGTGAAAAGTCGAATATTAAAATTGGCAATTAGGGCAGTCGATTTTCGACTGGAAGAGGACTGCATAAAATTGATTGCTTTTCAGGATATAAAAAATGCAATTGATAAAGGGGAAATGGATGCAATGCATAAATTAATTCGGGTGTTCACACATGAAATAATGAATTCGGTGAGTCCAATATCTATGCTTTCCGGTAGTTTAATTGATTTGTATGAAAAAAATGGAAATCAACCTTGTAAGGAAATATTAAGCGAAGGCGCCATATCGAATACCGTAATGGGATTGAAAACCATTCGTAAAAGAAGCAAAGGCTTAATGGCTTTTGTTGATGAGTACAAGAATTTAACACAGCTGCCTAAACCTCATTTCGAATTGCTTTCCGTCAAGAAATTGTTTTCGCATATCGATACTCTTTTTATGGAAGAGTTTAAATTAGAAAATATAGAGTTTACAACTCATTTGTACGATTCTGAGCAGGAGTTAATTGCTGATGAAAAATTAATATCTCAGGTGCTGATTAATTTAATTCGGAATTCAATAGAGGCATTAGTAAATACGGAATCCAAATCAATTTCTATTTCTACCGGACAAGGAAATCCTGTTAATTTCATCATTATCAGGGATAATGGTATGGGAATTCCTAATGATGTTATCGATTCTGTTTTTACACCTTTTTTCTCAACAAAAGAAAAGGGGTCTGGAATCGGATTAAATCTTTCAAGACAAATCATGAGGTTGCATGGTGGTACCATTGCAGTTCGTTCAAAACCAAATCGATTGACAGAGTTTTCTCTTCAGTTTTAGACTGTTGAATAGAAAGTTTAGGGAGTGAAATTGTAAATAGTTATAATTTTATTGCAGAAATAAAGCGGGAATCAACCCGCTTTGTTATTACATCTTATTTCATCCAGATCGATTCGGACAATTTTTTCATCCAGGGTTTGAAGTAATTCATTTAATATATTGCAAGGATACTCAGAACATTCAGCACAGGTAGTGTGTAATTTTTTTCGGGCACAAGCCCTAACCTTACATTCTGTACAATGGCGAAATTTTTTGCCCCAAGGTTCTTGGCAACCCTTGCAGGTTATTTCGCACGCTTCATACTGGTTTTCTTTATCTGACCATAGTTCTGCAATTTTAATTCGAACAACTTTCTGATTCTTTTGTGTTGCCACATACGCAGGACAGGTTGAGCAGTTAACTCCGCAGTAGGCTATTTTATCTTTCTCCTGAATTCTTCTCATTTAGCGCTGAAGATTTTACTTTGTTGTGATTTTAATTTTGTCTTTTATTACAGAATTATATCTTTAAATATAAGGAAGATTTCAATGTTTTTCAAGTAGTTTAAAAGCTTATTAATTATAAATTAGCTGAGATAATTTTACTTTCTTTATCTTGAAAATATAGGATGTTTAGACTTTACCAAATTGCATTTTCGTTTATGAATTGGGCATGAAAAAATCCCTAAAGATTTCTCTTCAGGGATTTACTATTTGTAAAGGCAATCTTATTGCTTTTGATCTTTAAGTTTGCAAGTATTGATACCCAAAAGGCTGTAAGGAGGACAGTTTCCTACAAGGCTGGTAATAATGAACATTCCTGCAATTACCAAAGCTACAATTCCAATAGTTCCAGAAATAATATTGGTGAAGTATAGAGCAATTAAAACAAGGCCAACAATAATTCTTATTATTCGATCTGTTTTACCCATGTTTGTTTTCATAGTGTTTTCGTTTTTAGTTGATTATTTCTATTTCGTTTGTTGGAGGAATATATACGGGTTGTTTTTCCGCAAAATTTTTAAATCGAACTAAATTAGTTGAGACTATTTCCTGAAACTTTTTTGTGAAAAACAGGAATAATGATTTAGCAAAAGGATTGGTTCCTTCAATAGAATAATGAGCAATTATTTTAGTGCCATTTTTTGATTCAGAGAAGGTCAAATGATTGTATTTATGCATCCATCCAGCTATGAATTCCATTTCAACCATTTCGTTTTCTTGATAACCAGTTAATGTTTCTATTAATTCAACAATTTTACCATCATTGTCAACCATCATTTTGAATTGACTACCAATTTTGTCTTCTGTTTCGTTTATTGGTTCAAAACTTTTAACTTCTATAAGCCATTCCGAGAGTCTCGTATGATCATTGAATAATTGAAAAACCTCTTCTACCGGACGATTAATTTCTGTTTCAAGTTGATATTCTTGCTTGTTTAGAAAAAGACCAAGTGCAACGAAGGCTAAGATCACAATAAGTAATAGAATAGCCGATTTTTTTAACGTTTTCATTTGTTTGTATATTTCATATTATGGTCAGATGGAACTTTTCATGACTTTATTTTTCGATGAATAATTTAAAACTGGCCAAGCCTTTCTCGAAATCAGGACCAATGGCTTCTTCCATGTTCATAAATAACATCATTATGGTTGTTGGAAATGTGTTACTTCCTTTAAATCCCCAGGTGACTTCAGTTCCTTCGGTAACACGCATGCATGTAAAAAAACCTGTGCTGGTCGATTCAAATGGTTTTAGAAAACGAAGTTCTGTTTCAATATAAGAGTTTGGTTCTACTTTGGTAATTTCTTGCTCTCCTTCTCCAACTTCTTTATTTCCTACCCAATGTGAAATTGAGCCTACTTGTCCCTCTATTCCTTTGTATTCAATGGTCATGTTTGGGTCTTTAGAACCCCATGGCGACCATACTTGTTGGTCTTTTAGAGAGCAAAGACTTTGAAAGACTGTGTCGATGTTTGCAGAAACTACAATTTTTCTTTCAACATGGTATGTTTTAGGAGCCATAAAATGAAGAATAGCTACCAAGAGTACGACTCCAAGTAGAATGTAAAGCAAAATTTTCATAATGTAAGTGTTTAGTTAGTAGATTTTTGTTAGTGTGGTGATGCATTTTTATTGAGCTTTTAACTCAACTTACTAAAGATAGAAAATTTTCAATTTTATTTAGAATGAATCAAAAAAAAAGAGTCCCTAAATACAGGACTCTTTTGGTAATTCGGAAGCTTTTGTTTTCGAATATTTTTCGGAGAAAAAGGCTTTTAACTAAAACTCAATAGCTAAAAGCTTGTTCAATCAAGACTATGAGTCGCCAAATAACAGCATTTTGGTCTCTGTGCTTTAAGCAAAACTCATTTTATCTATAGAAAGATAATTCCTGCTTTTTTACTGGCATCTCGTAATTCATCGGGCCAAATACTTGATTGAACTTCTCCAATATGAGCTTTTCTTAGTAGAAACATACACAATCTTGACTGGCCAATTCCACCACCAATTGAATAAGGGAGTTTTCCTGCAAGAAGTTTTTTGTGAAACATGAGGTCTTTTCGTTTTTCTTCTCCACAAATTTTTAATTGCAATTTTAGAGCTTCTTCATCCACTCTAATTCCCATTGATGAAATTTCGAATGATTGTTCAAGTACAGGATTCCAAAGCAATATGTCACCATTTAAGCCATGAAATCCATTTATGCTAGGAGTTGTCCAATCATCGTAGTCAGGAGCTCTGCCGTCGTGTGGTTCTCCGTTTGCAAGTTCACCTCCAATTCCAATAATAAATACAGCTCCAAATTCTTGGGTTACTTTACCTTCACGTTCTTTTGGAGTTAAATCGGGGTATTGTTTCAGTAATTCCTCTGAATGAATAAATGTTATTTCTTCGGGCAGAATTGGCTTAAGTGGTGAATAATATTCACTTAAAATATATTCAGTTTTTTTTAATGCAGCATATATTTGCTTTACTGTTTGTTTCAAGAAATCTAGTTTGCGATCGGCTTTGCTGATTGATTTTTCCCAATCCCATTGATCGACATAAATAGAATGAATATTGGTGAATACTTCATCGGGTCGAAGAGCATTCATATCTGTGTAAATTCCTTTGCCTATTGGCACATCAAGCTTTCCAAGCATAAAGCGCTTCCACTTTGCTAATGAATGAACCACTTCTGCTGTCTGATCATCTAATCCTTTAATTGGAAATGCAACAGGACGTTCAATACCATTTAAATCATCATTAAGTCCAGTACCTTTCATAACAATCATGGGTGCCGTTACTCTTCGTAATTTAAGTTCCGAAGCCAGATGCAATTGAAATTGGTCTTTAATAAATTTAATAGCTTTTTCTGTTGCGTCAAGATCCAATGTGCTTTGGTAATCTTTTGGGATAAATAAGTTTTTCATTTGTTAAAAAATTTGATAGAGAGGAGTTTTCCTCAGGTTAAATTGATTCAAAAAAAAAGCCTTTCTCATGTTTGGAGAAAGGCTGGTATATGCATAACGATATCCTTTCTCACCCTGAAGGAGAATTATTATTATTATTTAGAAATTGTTTGTTCATCTTGTTGTAAAAAAAAAGCCTTTCCAAATGGGAAAGGCTTGTAAATTGAATATTTTGTTTTATTCTATAAGCTTCCCTGTTTCAATGAATAATTATTCATCAAATTATTGAAAAGATTATTGAAATTAAATTTTTGGTTCATTTTTTTCTGTGTTTTACTTTGGCTAATGTAGATATTTTTATCGAACGAACAAAATAAGCTTCATTTTTTTGCAGTGAAAATTTTATAGTACCATAAGGGTTTGTTAAAGCTTGCTAGTTAGTCGTATGAGGAAAATAAATATCTTTTAAAATTTTACTGGAATTATTTTGAGATTAACTCAAAATACGTAATTTTACTTCATAATAATCTAAAATTTTTTAAGTAATGCCTACAGGTACAGTAAAATTTTTTAACGAATCTAAGGGATTTGGATTCATTAAGAACAGCGAAACAGGAGAAGATATCTTTGTTCATGTAACCGGATTAATTGATAAAATTGATCAAGATGATAAAGTAACTTTTGATGTTGTAGAGGGAAAAAAAGGAATGAATGCAGTTAATGTAAAAATTAACTAAATCAGAATAAAATATTTTTCCTTAGTAAAGCTCAATGTAATGTTGAGCTTTTTTTGTATCCTATTTTTACATTCTTTTGTGACTACCGAATATTTATCAAGGAAAGCTTTCCTTAGGTTTTTTCTAATTGCAGATTATATTATTTTTGTAAAATGATCAATGAAATGGATTTGCTTACTGGGTTAAATAAGATGTGTTCGAATACTTTGATGGAGCACCTAGGGATTATCTACACCGAAGTTGGAGAAAATTACTTAGTTGCAGAAATGCAGGTAACGCCTAATCATTGGCAGCCCATGAAGATTCTTCACGGAGGTGCAACACTTGCTTTGGCCGAGTCGGTTGGAAGTGCTTTGTCAGTAATTAAGACTGATATGGAAAAATTCGACGTGAAAGGAATGGAAATTAATGCCAATCACATTAGGAGCATACGAACCGGAAAAATTACAGCCAAAGCGCATTTTATTCATAAAGGCAGTCTGACTCATATTGTTGAGGTTAACATCCTAAATGAACAAGATAAGTTGATTTCTGTGTGTCGGATAACTAATGTGATTTTAAAAAAATAAAATGGTGGAAAATAGAAATGAATTGTCTTCTTTCTTAGGCTACTGCTTGCAGAATAACTTCCCCTTTTTCGCCTATCAATTGCCAAAATCTGAGATGATTCAGATAGGAGTTCAATCTGATTTAAATTTGAAAGATTATCAATGTCTGACTGATCTGTCTGATCAGAAGGGTTTTGTATTTTCTCCATTTGATATCGAAAATTGTCATAAATCATGGTTCATTCGCAGTGATATTAATTTGGATGCGACGGAAATTAATGCTGATTCGATTCAATTATTGCGATCGATTGATATTGAGCTGAATGAAGTGTGTCCTTCAAGTAAAATTCAGGAAAGTTCGCAGGAATTGTATTTCCATCAGGTTTCTAAAATGATCAATGACTTAAAACAATCCAAGTTAGAGAAGGCTGTTTTATCTCGGATCTCTATTTTAGAGGGAATGGGGATGAATTGTGCCGTTGATTCATTTCTAAAATTATCAGAATCTTACAATTCTGCATTCGTATTTTTGGTGTCAATTCCTAATGTTGGAACATGGATTGGTGCAAGCCCCGAGACCTTATTGTCTTCAAAAAATGATACAATAGAAACGGTTGCTTTAGCAGGAACTCAAAAACTTGCCGGAAGAATTGTCGATCAAATTAAATGGGAACAAAAAGAGGTGCATGAACAGGCTTTGGTAAGTTTGTATGTTAAAGAAGTACTGAAAAAACATAGTTTTACAGACTATCATCGAACAGGTCCGGTAACAGTTCAGGCTGGGAATGTTGTTCATCTAAAAACAAGTTATTTTCTTTCCAAAATAATGAGTTTTAATCAACTTTCAAGCTTAGTTCAGGATCTTCATCCAACACCTGCTGTTTGTGGATTACCCAAAAATAAAGCCATGGATTTAATAAGGGAGATCGAACAGCATGACCGGGAGTATTATGCTGGTTATTTGGGACCAGTTGAATCGAATGGATCTTTTTCTCTTTTTGTAAATCTACGCAGTATGAAAGTGCTTGAAAATCAGATGGCTCTTTTTGTTGGAGGAGGAATAACCGCTGATTCGATCCCTGAAAAGGAATGGGAAGAAACCTGTTTAAAAGCTCAAACCTTGCTGAATGTGATTCGTTCGTAAGGCAAGCCCAATAAATTATTATAAATTTGAGCAAACATATATTCAAAATGCAATTTTTTGCTTTTGTGAATTCTCGTATCGATTAAAGAAAAATAGATTATATGGAGCGAACTTATTCGGATATTAAAGGGGTTAAAGAATTAATTGATATCTGTTGGGCTAAAGGAATGGAATATGTAATTGTTTCTCCTGGTTCTCGTAACGCACCTTTAAGTATTTCTTTTGCTAAAGATGATCGTATTAAGAGTTTGGTGATTGTTGATGAAAGAAGCGCAGGATATTTTGCATTGGGTATTGCTCAGCAAACAAGAAAACCGGTTGGCTTGGTTTGTACTTCGGGTACTGCCTTATTGAACTATGGACCTGCAGTTGCCGAAGCTTTTTATCAGAGATTGCCTTTGGTGGTTATTTCGGCTGATAGACCAGTTGAATGGATTGGACAGGATGATTCGCAGGCATTGCCACAAGTTGGAGTTTTTAGCCAATTTGTAAAGGCTAGCTATCAATTGCCATTGGATGCAAACAATCAGGATGAGTGCTGGTATTTAAACAGAATGGTGAATGAGGCATTATCGAAAGCTCAAAGCGGAAGGTTAGGACCTGTTCATATCAATTTTCCTCTACGGGAACCACTGTATGGCGTGAAAACCTATCCAAATTCAATGGAACGGGTAATTGGAAAAATCAATTCGGTTGATGAATTAAGTTCCAATACGATTGAATCTATTGCTGATATTATCAATTCCAATCAGAAAATTATTATAATAGCTGGTCTGCTGCATCAGCAGATAGAGTTAAACGAATTACTTGCCGAATTGGCTCAAAACAAGAATGTTGTAATTCTTACCGAATCGGTATCAAACCTTCATAATAAAGAGTTTCTGCCTTGTCTCGATCGGGTTATTTGTTCGATAAAAGACGAGGAAATAGATAATTTTAAACCAGATTTGCTGATTAATTTTGGCGGACCCTTGGTTTCTAAAATGATTAAGACCTTTTTAAGAGATAACAAACCAACAGAGCATTGGTTTATTGGTAAGGAAGATCATTTTATCGATACATTTAAAAACCTTACTTCTCATATTGATGTATCTCCTTTGGCTTTTTTCAAACAATTATTGCCATTGATAAAACCATCTGACAGTTCTTTTTCGGAACAGTGGAAGTTTAGAGATGCCGCGGTATCTGAAATTCATGCTGATTACCTTAAGGATATTGAGTGGACTGATTTAAAGGCATTTGAGCAAATCTTAAAGGCAATTCCTGAAGGCGGAAATCTTCAGCTAGCGAATAGTTCTGTAGTGCGTTATGCGCAATTATTTAAAACATCAGGTACACTTACTTATAATTCCAATCGCGGAACCAGTGGTATCGATGGATGCACATCAACCGCAGCTGGTGCTGCTTTGGTTAATGGGAAAACTACGACTTTAATTACGGGTGATATTAGTTTTTTCTACGATTCGAATGCATTGTGGAATAAATATTTGCAACTTAATTTTAAAATTATTCTGATTAATAATGGAGGAGGAGGAATCTTCCGATTTATATCAGGTCCTTCGGGCGTTGAGGAATTGGAAGAATATTTTGAGACGGTGCAAGATTATAAAGCCGATAAATTGGCTGAAACATTCGGATTAGATTATTTTTATGCCGACAATGAAGAGGAAGTGAATAATGTACTTCCCGATTTTTATGCTGCCAACACACGAGCAGCAGTACTAGAAATTAAAACACCCAGAACGGTGAACGATCAAGTATTAATAAATTATTTTAAAACTATAAAATCAAAGGTATGACGACCAGAGCCTGGACTACCATTAAAGAATACGAAGACATTAAATTCGATTTTTTCGAAGGGATTGCGAAGATC
>JBFFMG010000069.1:0-12654 GCA_041554215.1 Labilibaculum sp. | reverse complement strand
GTAGTACCCATTTCGAAATTTGGTCTTGCTGCCTCAGAACCAGTCCAATCCATCGTTCGACATCGAATATCACTCGCTCCGGTATATACTGTTTCTTCTGTGCTTCCAAAAGAACCAGCATCGAAGAACACATTATCTTTCGCGGTTGGCACACAACCATCAGGAATAATTTTCCCAGATGAAGTTGCCCAATGACTTGGATCATCCCAATTCCCTGTTCCCCCAACCCAATACAAATCTTTTCCTGCAGGTTCATTTTCAAATTTCCATCCGTCAGCTCCGCCCAAATTAATTGAAGCATTTGCTACAAAAACATCTATAGGATCGGCTTGAACATTTAAAATATTCACCGAACTTACAGTAATGTTAGTAACACCTGTCTTTGCCTTAAATATGGCAGGATCAGCACGAGAAGCTGTAATGTCAATTGTTCCTTCACAAGCTCCATTGGCGATTACATCGCCGAAAATATAAGTCTGACCACTCTCAAACACATAAGTTTTTCCTACTGCAAGTTGGATACTTTCAGCTGTAAAATTAATTTTCGAATCATTTGCTTGTTCGAAATAGGTGTTGCCATTTAAAACCAAATCATTAAACGTAACGTTGTCTGAATAATTTTTCAAATGAGCATTACCATCTACATCTTCGAAAGTTACATTATGAAATGCAACAGGAACCGCTCCTTTAGATATGGCTAAATATCCTTCTGTTATAAACAGAATTTCTGATGTACCTGCATCAAAAGTAAATCCGTCAGGTGAAATTTCAAATCGATCCAATTTAAATGTCGATGATCCTAAGGTCAGCGATCTCGGAGTAATAAAATTAGATATAAAACTAGCTGCTTCCATATCTTGATTGTTTGAAATCAGATCACCATACTCCAACCGAATTAAACCTTTTGTTTTTAATTCACTTTGTAAGGTCCAGCTTCCAGCAAGCCAGGTTCCATCATCTTGTTTTGTTCCTTCAAAAAACAAATCACTTAGCATTTCAACAGTTCCTGCTTTAATAGTAGCAGGATTCTCTGATTTTAAATAAAAATCACCAGAGTAAGAATAATTTGCATTAAGCATTCCCGAAAAATCAAGACTTCCAAAAATACTTATTGGCTGGTCTCCAGTAAAGCTCATTAAATTGGCATTCGTCCAAATCATATCCAAACATTCGGCAGAACTACCTTTTCGGGATATATTAACTTCATAGCTATTTAAGACATTTGCATCGTCGAAAACAACCACATCTTTTCTGTTTGGTAAACATCCAGCTTGCCAGTTACCTGCTTTAAACCAGTCGTTATCTACATTTCCAGTCCAATAAACTGTTGTTCCTGTTAAATCGTTAGGAAAAACCCATCCATCGTAACCAGAAATACCAATCGATTCATTCGCGGTTAAAGTTCCTATTCCTCCTATCACATTAACATCCTCAATCCTTAATCGATAAAGATCAGATGATGACACATCACAATCAAAGGAAGCAATACCACCATCTCCCTTAAAACTAATATATTCGGAACATGTACCATGCGCGATTAATCCATCAATAACTGAAATTCTCTGTATGCTTCCCGCACCAAAAAGATATGATTTCCCTTGAGTAAAAATCAATTGATCAAACTGATGATTTCCTAATAGTTTAGCGCCTCCCTTAAATTCAAGAGATTCAAAAGTTGGTTGACCAGACCCCTCGTTCGTTAAAAACACCTGTCCCGTAGGAAAGTTGAATACGACTTTTCCGTAAGAAATAAAATCAGATGAATTATTATAAAATTCTGCCCCATTCGATAACAATCGAATTTGAGAATTATTACTTACCAGTGTAAAATGACTACCAGCAACATACCATGCTTTGGAAACACCATCGGTAATATCCAAATCTGAATTAAGCAGATCCAATTCTCGAATATATGTACTTGTCGAAATAAATTGACCTACAGTTAATTTATTTCCGTTGACATGTAATTTTCCTTTAAATAAATCTAAATTATTTGCAACCGTAATATCTGTTGTAAGTGTCCATTCTCCATTTCCAATAAAAGAAACAGGTCCAATAAAACTCTTATTGATTGCGATTGTGTTTGTTGTGTTGTCTCCATCGAATAATGTTTCTCCAGAAAAATTCCATGTACAGTTTCCGGCAGCAAGAGATCCAAAAATCGCTAAATCATTCGATCCCTGTAAAGTTGAATTATCATCAATAGTAAGACTTTTACATTCGGCAGCAACATCCAAATCCACAACAAATGTGGCTGGTATTATCACATTATTATTTCTTGAAGGAACACAACCATCACTCCAGTTGCCTGGTGTTCCCCACTTGCCATCACCGGCGGCACCTGTCCAGGTATAATTTGCAGATGAAGGTGCAGTAAAGGTCCAATTTGGATTATTTCCACCTAAATTGTAAGAATTACTTGCAGCAAAAGGAATTGCTGTTCCAAATGCATTGATATTTTGAACTTTTAAATAATTCAAATTCACCAAGTCAGCAGAAATTTTTCCGCCAGAAACATCTCCTATTATTGAAATATAAGAATAACATTCGCCCAGAGCCTCGAATTTCGCTTTTACATTTTGTGTTCCACTGGAAATAAAATAGCTTTGTCCAGCAGTAAAATAAAGGTTTTGAATATCATTTTCTCCTTGCAAACTTCCATCTAACTCGAAAGTAAGATCGTTAAATGATGTAAGAATCGTGTTACTTTCAATCGCGCCATTGTTGCCCGAAAAAAGAACATCATAAAAATCTACTCGTTTGGTTCCGATGGTTTCAATCGTTGAATTCGTTGAACTAACAATTATTTTTGAATCTCCTGGATAAAGATTTAAATTATCTGTTTGGATAGATAAAACGGAAGCTCCACTTTCCTGCAGAGTTATTGTTGATGAATTTAAATAAAGTTCTCTGGAAACAGCATTCTCCGAAAGAAGACTTCCACATGTCAAATTGGCTTCAATACTTAAAGTTCCCTGATTAAAATAGATCGTGTTATTAAATAAATTTAAGTCACTCGTAATTCTCCAACCTCCATTGTTTTCAAAAAAGAAATCCCCTTGAAATGAATTTCCTCCAAAATCGATAACATTCCCTAAGGTATTTGCTCTAAAATAAAGAGGTCGATCAAGGTCAATGATCATCTGGGTATTAAATGCCACGCCTCCGTATATCACCAAATAATGCGCAATATTGTTATCGGTTTTAAGAGTAGGCATATTTTGTACATTACCCCAATACATATTCAAACAACGTGCAACGTTCGTGATTACAACTTCGGCTCCTGCATCAGGAAAAGAAAACTCATCAAAATAGACGTTGTCATCTTTATCAGGCAGCAAAGCTCCCGGATTAATTTTACCTCCTGGTTGATCACTCCAATGCTGTATATCATTGAAATTACCTGAACCACCAATCCAGTAAAAATCTTTTGCTTCAGCAGATAAGGATAGTAATTGTAAAAATATTATTAGCAGTAGACTTACTCCATTTCTTTTCATAACAGTTGGTTTTCCTATAGATCGACATCCTTAAAAGACTTAAGCAGAAACATATATTCTGTGCGTTAAAGAATCTTTTGTTTTGACGAGAGAAAAATAAATAAGTTTCAAATTTGGCGAAAAATTTCAACATATTATTTATCATTCTATGATAATTCGTCCAATCAAAGCTTTATTTTAACACATTATATGTGTGAGAGTTCCATTTAAATTAATTTAAACAGTAGTAAGCATAACTATATCAGTTAATTACACAAAAAATATCCCATTTTTGAAAAAAATCAAAATGGGATATCAATTCGAAATATGATATTTTCACATAAAATCTATTCGATCAATATCTTCCCACTTAAAATTTTGGTATTCATCTTCTTCAATAAAAACAATTACTCCAGCATTTTTATTCGACACATCGGTTTGGTCACCCAAATATAGCTTCATTCCATTTTTAAGTTCAACAAGGCAATAATTATATGCCATTGGTTTTATGCTTCCAATATTTCTAAATGGAACAAAAAATTCAAGTTCATCATTTAAACCATTCAAAATTTCCGAATCCATTGCCTCATCTAAATCGTAAACAATAACACCTTTATACAATTTACCACCCTTTGTAACTAATGTACCGAACAATCTTTCAGATACCCTATATTCCGATAAACAATCATTGTTCTTTTTTAAACGAGGAAGAATCTCTAAACTAAGAAAGTGACTCCAAGGCAAATCAATACGCCCAACATTGGGGATACTAACAATAATTCCTCGATTGTATTTATTTACATCATTCTCACCTGTTAATTCGAACTTTCTACCGGAGTTCAAGCTTATAAGACTACCTTTTTCCGTTTTTTCAATAATTTTAATTTTACTGAAAGGAATTGCCAAGTCGCCATCCTTACTTCTTCCATCCAATTTATCTCCATCCAGACGTTCGTCATGATCCCACTGAATAAAACCCGTAAACTCACCTTTTGTTGTTGTCAATTTTCCATAAATAGGCTCACCAAAAGTTTCTAGGTTATTTACAATCGGAGTTTCAAAATTTACAATATTGATACGCTCCCAATCTATTTTCAGCAAGCCTAATTCTTGATCAATAATCCAAACTTTCGCCCCAACATCATTTGAGCCTCCTCTTAAATTAATATACTTTTCCTCCTTAAGCTCCAAACTTACAGATTCGCTTCCTGTTACAGTTATCGATTTGATATCGCCAAAACGACATTCAAATTTCCGATTGTATGTACTTGAGGCATTTCTTCTTTCATCATTAATAGTAAATTCAAAACGATCCCATGATTTTCCCTTTCCATTTTGCTCGTATGTAATTCTGTTTTCGGATTCTGGAAGGTATTTTAGGTAAGGATTTTCTTCTTTTTCAGCATTAAACATATCAGATAAAAACACCTCTTCATCATCCCAACGAATAGCGCCACGATACACATCACCATCAACAGTGGTAATGCTTCCGTATAAGTAACATGGATATGTTTGCCCACTAGCAGAGAATGAGCCAAGGAATAGTTGTGTTAGAAAAAATAAGAACAAGAGAATTTTTGCGAAATAATCCATACTTCCTGATTTAATTTTATTGGTACTTTTCGCTCTTATGACGAACAGCTACAACAAAAGTTACACACGAAGTAAATAATTTATTCCCTATTTTTTACGAAACAGCACCTGAATGTTCTTTGATGATTCTGAAGGAGTAAAAATTTGAATCAACTCCCAATCCGAATCGTATTCAGCAATAAGCTTTTTCAGATTATAAATCT
Source organism: Labilibaculum sp. (assembly GCA_041554215.1). Classification (GTDB taxonomy): domain Bacteria; phylum Bacteroidota; class Bacteroidia; order Bacteroidales; family Marinifilaceae; genus Labilibaculum. The sequence continues at coordinate 7,379 of JBFFMG010000069.1, read as the reverse complement.
TGAGTAATTTTTCGGTGATATCATCAGGTTTATCTTCCATTTCTTTAGATACGTCCCACGAAAATGACTCCAACCTAAAGAACACTGACAATTTCTTATTTGCAAGCTTTACTTCCACCTCTGCAACTTCATTATCATCACCTAATGGTATTGGTATGCATATTTCTCTCATGAGTAATCTATTTATAATATTTCTACAATATTGAGTTTATTCGTATTTTATTGCTTTGATTGGAACTGCACTTGCCGCTCTAAACGATTGCCAAGCCACTGTGAACAAACCAATAACCAAAGAAATAATTAGAGTCGCAACAAACACCCAAACACCTATCGAGATGCGATACGGGAAATCTCCTAACCAAGTGCTTAAAGCCCAATAGGAAATAGGTACAGCTATTAAATTTGCAAACAAAATCAACCTTACAAATTCACTTGTTAATAAATATACCAATTTACCGATCGGTGCACCTAATACTTTCCGAATCCCCAACTCCTTGGTACGTTGTTCAGCCATAAACGAAGACAATCCAAAAAGCCCCATGGATGCAATTAGAATACTTATTAAAGAAAATATCGAAAAAATCCAGGTTAATCTTTCTTCCGATTCGTAATTTTCCTTCATTCTATCATCCAAAAAGAAATAGCCAAAAGACATATTGGGGCAGAATTCATTCCAAACTTTCTCTATATATGATATGCTTTCGTTCCTATTTTTTGAATTTATTTTCACGTGTAAGATTCTTCGATAAATCGGATTTTCCGAAACAATAAGATTAAGTGGTTCAATTAAATCTTTAAGTGGCTGATAATTAAAATCTCTCATTACACCAACGACTTCTCCCAATTGAACATCTCTACTTTCATCCACTCCTTCGATCTCCACTCCTAATTGAAGTTTTTTTCCTAAAGCATGATCGCCCCAATTAAATTTATTTACTGCTGCCTGATTAACAATAAATGCATTCGAAGTATCCGAAGGAATCTCTCGGTTGAACTTCCTTCCTTCGAGTAAATCCATTTCCATTACATCGATATAATCAAAATCAACAACATTAAAATTTAATGCATACTCAGACATCCCTTCATCACTCTCGAACAAATGAACTGATTTAGAACCACCAAAACCTATCAGAGAACTAGAGGTTGTAACGCCTTTAATATTTGGATTTGTTTTCAGCTCCATTTTAAAGGCATCCATTCTGGTACGAAAGACAGAATCACGAATTGAAGCGACAAGAACATCCTTTTTATTAAAACCCAAATCCATATTATTCATATACAGGAACTGAGATGCAACAATAATAGTTCCACTAATCATTATGGATGAAATTGTAAACTGCGAAATAACTAGCAATCTTCGAAGAAATCCATTTGCACCACCTTTCCCATTCCGCCCTGTTAAAATAAAGATTGGCTGAAATGAAGACAAGTAAAGTGCAGGGTAACTTCCCGAGAAAAGGCCTAATAAAATTGCCAGAATCACATTAAAAAGAATTACCTCTGGAGTATCCACAACACTTAAAACCAACTCCTTATTTACCAATTGATTAAATAAAGGCAAAATTAACTCAACACATATCAGAGCAATAATAAGAGCAAATATTGTTAACGAGACACTCTCCAACATAAACTGACGAATAATATTTTCGCGCTGTGCACCTACAACTTTTCTAATACCAACCTCTTTTGCTCGTTTCGATGATCGTGCAGTTGCCATATTCATATAATTAATACTGGCTATTGACAATATAAAAATGGCTATTGCTGAAAGTATATAAATGTATTTTATATTTCCAGTTGGAGCATCCCATTGCAATTGAGACCTTAAATGAATATCACCTAGATGCTGTATAATTAAATGGTAAGTAACACCCAATTGATCTCCTAATTCCTTCATGTATTTCTCATAGTAAATCGGAAATTTTTCCTGAATGTCACCAGACTTTGAGTTTTCTTTTAAGAGTAGAAAAGTGTAATTACTAAAAGACCAAAATGAGATGGGTTGATGACCATTAAAATACTCCGCTCCTCTAATGCTTTCCAGTGTTTTCATAGAATAAAAAGCACTATATTTAAAATGACTGTTCGAAGGCAGATCTTTCATGACTCCACTAACAGTATAAGCTACGTTTTCACCAACAAGTAACAATTTACCTATTGGATCTTCACCGTTAAAATACTTGTTAGCCAGAGTTTCATTTAATACTATTGTGTAAGGCTGAGTTAGAGCTTTATCAGGATCTCCTTTTAGGAGTGGAAAGCTAAAAACCTGAAAAACTGAAGAATCAACAAAAGCGATACGCTCTTCGTAAAACTCTTTATCCTCATATTTAAACTGCTGTCTTCCTGAACCTTGAAAACGCACAAATTGTTCTACCTCAGGAAATTCCTCAACAAAAGTTGGTCCAAATGGCAAAGGTGAAGTCGCAACACGATCCCTTTTTCCACCCAATGTAAAATCTGATCCCAATCGAATAATCCGTTCATGATTCACATTGTATTTATCGTAGGATAATTCATCTTGAACAAATAACAGAATCAAAATTGTACACATTAGACCCACCGACAAACCCACAACATTTATAATTGTATAAAATTTGTTTCTGGAGAAGTTTCGAAAAAGTGTAACAAAAAAATTCTTAAACATGCTTGTTCAATTAAATTAACATGACATCAACCTTTTGTTAAGTAAACAATGAATTGATTCATGAATAAATAGACTAATTTTTCTTTCTAAAGCTTTTGCCTCATATTCTCAGTTACAACATGTCCATCAAAAAGCTGAATAATACGATGACTTCGATCTGCGTCGGATGGCGAGTGTGTTACCATAACAATTGTTGTTCCTTCCTCATTCAATTGAGTTAACAGGTTCATAACCTCTTCACCATTCGCAGAATCTAAATTACCCGTAGGCTCATCGGCCAAAATCAATTTTGGATTTGAGATAACTGCACGAGCAATTGCAACCCTTTGTTGTTGTCCTCCAGATAATTGTTGCGGAAAATGCTTTGCTCTATGAGCAATATTCATTCTCTCCAAGGCCTCATTTACTCTCCTTTTTCTTTCCGAGCCAGATACTTTCATATACAAAAGTGGCAATTCAACATTCTCAAAAACAGTTAATTCGTCAATCAAATTAAAACTTTGAAAAACAAAACCAATGTTCTCTTTTCTTAGGTTTGTTCTTTGCCTTTCGGTGTAATTCTCTACCTGAAATCCATTAAAATGAAGCTCTCCCTCACTTGGATTATCAAGCAATCCAATAATATTTAACAAGGTAGACTTCCCACATCCTGAAGGTCCCATTATTGCGACAAATTCGCCCGTATTTATTTCCAGATTGACATTATTTAATGCTGTGGTTTCCACCTCATCGGTTCTGAAAACCTTAATTAAATTTTTCGTGTTGATCATAGCCATATCTATTTAAACATTCACTTATTCATATTTTAATACTTGTGCCGGAGCTTTTAAAGCTAATCTCCATATTTGTTGATAGACCGTAATAAATGTGATCAAAAGAGATACAAATCCCGACAGAATAAAAATCCCAATTCCAATATCAATTCGATATGCAAATCCTTTTAACCACCACTCCATTACAAAAAAAGAAATTACCCATGCAATAGCATTAGAAAGCATTACCCATTTAAAAAATTCCTTCAACAACAACTGAAATACCGTGTTCATATCCGCTCCAAAAACTTTTCTAAGGGCCATCTCACGAGATTTCCGTTCTGTTATAAAAGAAACGAGCCCAAACAAACCTAGACATGAAATAATAAAAGCAATCATCGTAAACAACATAAATATTTTACTCATTCGTGATTCTGCCGTATAAAAATAATTAAAATCCTCTTCGAGAAAACGGTAAGTAAACGGAACATCCGGAACGATTGAATACCAAACCTTTCTTATCTTATTTAAAATCAGATCCACATCTTCCCCAATTCGAATACCAATGTATTTAAATGCAGCAGGATTTCGCATCATAATTAAAGGTTCAACACCAAACTGGAGACTATTAAAATTAAAATCTTTAACAATACCAATTACCTCACCCGAATAACCCCAAATAGATAATGGCTCTCCTATCGTACGAATCATATTCAGCTTTTCTGCAGCAGATTCATTAATAATAAATTTTAAACTATCCTCTCCGTACATTTTAGAAAATCCTCTTCCCTGCATTACATCCATTTCAAATGTTTCAATGAAATCATAATCCACAAAAGACAACTGAAACAAAACATCATAAGAATCTTTCGTTTTTCCCGACCAATTTACATCCCATGTAGAATTAGTAAAATTAACAGGCATTTGATTTGCTGCGGTCACCCAATAAACACCAGAAATTTTAATCAATTCACTCTTTAACTTAGGATAAACTGAATTAAAATCATTTCCCATTTCAATATAAATCAGATCATTTTTATTGTAACCAACATCCGATTTTTTCAAAAAATCCAATTGCTGATAAATGATGCCTGAACAAATAAACAAACTAACCGACATAGAAAATTGAATAACCACCAACACTTTTCTTAGCAGTGCTGAATCTTTTCTTGACACTCCTTTAATCACCTGAATTGGATGAAAGGAAGACAGAAACAGAGCCGGATAACTTCCTGATATTATTCCGGTTAACAATACTATTCCAGAAACGCTAAACAGGAATTTTATATTATTTATTCCCAAGGATAAATCACGTTCTGTTAAACTACTAAACTCGTGCAATAACAACTCAACCAAAACAACAGCTATACCTAAAGCTAGAAATGTGAAGAATATCGATTCGCCAAGAAATAAACTGATTAATCCTTTTCTTTGAGCTCCAACAACTTTTCGAATTGCAACCTCTTTAGCTCTTCTTTCTGATCTGGCTGTAGCCAGATTCATATAATTAAAACAAGCAATTAAAAGAATCAATACAGCTACTAATAGAAATACTCTCACATACCAAATTGGTCCAATTTTATTCGAATCTATAGCATAAAGATGATATCGATTAAAAGCCTGAAGATCCAGTTCTACATTTGAATTCTTAGTTCGGTCTTTTATATATGTTTTTAGTTGGGCAACCAATTGATCTGATTTGACTCCCTCTTCCACTTTAATAAATGTATGAAAAGAATTCGCCTCCCAATCACTTAAATCATATGCCCACAACGTTTCAAAAAAATGAAATGGAAGAATAAAGTCAAATGTTAACGATGAATTTTTCGGAGGACTCTGCATCACAGCCGAAACCTTATAATTATACTTTGAATTAATCTCAATCATTCTTCCGATTGGATCCGATTCACCAAACATTTTCTGAGCAAGCTTCTCGGTAAGTACAATTGAATTCATCTCTTTAAACGGATTCTCCTTAGCTCCATTTACAATAGGAAAACTGAATATTTTAAAAAAATCTTCATCCACAATTTTCCCTCCATCTTCAACAAAACTTTTACCGTTTACAGAAAGAGTCAATTGTCCCCAGCTTGTAACTATTCTTGTTGAATGCTTTATTTCAGGAAAGGTTCTTTTAATTGATTCTGCCAACGGACCAGGTGTAGAATACATCGAAAACACATCTCCATCGGCATAATTCTGATTCTCAAACACACTATAAATCTGATCAATATCCTCATGAAATTTATCAAAGCCCGTTTCATACTCTACCCATATTAAAATGAGCAATGTACAAGTCACACCAGTTGCCAATCCTAAAATATTCATTAGGGAATAAGCTTTCTGCCTGTACAAACTTCGTAAAACGGTATTCAATAAAATTTTTAGCATCTACTTACTTTAAAACTAATTTATCAACATCACCATAAGATTCATAACTATTCGTTATCACTTGTTCTCCGGGTTGCAATCCTTCAAGCACCTCATAATACATCGGATTCTGATTCCCCAACTTAATAGCTCGTTTTGTGGCAAATGTACCACTAGGATCAACCACAAATATCCACTGTCCTCCTGTACTTTGAAAGAAACCTCCTCTTTGAATTAGAACTGCTTCGCGTGGTTCTCCCAATTCAATTTTTGTTCTAAATGTTTGACCTGTTCTAATTCCAGGAGGAAGATCGCCCACGAATTTCATATCTATTTCGAATTGACCCGCTCGTACCTCAGGGTAAACTTTATAAACCACTAAATTATAATCCATACCACCAAAACTAAATTTGGCATTTAACCCCCTACTTAATCGGGCAATGTAAAGCTCGTCAACCAATGCATTTATTTTATAATTATCCAATACATTGACCTGTCCTAAACGCTGGCCTCGCGATTTTGACTCGCCTAGCTCAACATTTAACGATCCTAACTGACCATCAACTGGTGCTTTAACATTTAAATTTTGAAGTTTTGCACGAACCATTTCCAGATTGTTTTCCATATTTTTTAAATTGGCATCCAATCGTTGAATTTGAATTGTGCGAGAAAGAGAATCTGTTCTTTGTCTTTCTATAAGTAACTCTCTGGTTTTTTTATAGTAATTATAATTATCACTCGACTCGTCGAACTCTTCACGAGATATTAAATCCTTCTCAAAAAAAATTTTATTTCGCAGATAAGCTCTTTTACTTTTAGCTAAACTTAAATCAATATCCAGCAAACTGCGTCTCACGTTCAATCGATCTTGCTGCATACTTAAACGAGTATCCCGTAATCTATTTACCTGTTCGGTAAAGCCTGCCTCTGAATTTAGAATTTGTAAATTTAATTCAGAATTGCTCAAGCGAAGAATTACATCCCCTTTTTTAACCATGCTTCCTTCTTCCAGCAAAACCTCTTCTACGCGTCCTCCTTCAATAGCATCTAAATACACCGTGATAATTGGATTTACCGTTCCTGTTCGAGCAATGTATTCCTGAAAATAATCAGTTTTCACTTCACCAATTGAAACCTTCTCTACATCAACACGAAGGCGGGATCCAGACTCCCCTAAAAATGCTGTGTACAAAATAACAACACCAAGAACAGCTCCTGCTATATACCAATTCTTCCTTAGTAAATACCAGGCTTTCTTTTCGATAATTCTATCCATTATAATTTGACTTTTTTAATCCTTTTTCAAACACATCCGCAATATAGCCACTTTCATGCCAAAACACTTTTAACATTGATTAACAACTTTTTAAAAAACTCAAACTTATTGATTTTCACACACCTGTGAACGAAAACAATACAAATACTGTCCGCATACGAACATTTTTCTTTTAATTTCAAATTTTTAATGATAACTTGAATTCCAATTAAGCATTAAAACCTGAAACGACAAATCAATTCATATTATGGCAAATCAAAAAAACGGAAAAATATTAGCAATTGACGATAACGAAGATATCCTGTTTTCTTTAAAACTACTTCTTAAGCAACAT
>JBFFMG010000068.1:0-12761 GCA_041554215.1 Labilibaculum sp. | reverse complement strand
TCAACATTTCACCCTCCATACAATACATAACTATAATTTAATTATCACAAATACATCATATTAATACTTATTAAACTACACATTGAAAATCATAAAAAAATAATCATACAGCACACACAACAACAAAAAAAACAAATCATGTTTTATAAAAAAAAGGATAATACGTGCGAACTGATACTATCAAACAACTCGTAATTATCATATCGAAGTAACATAGATCTTTACTCAGAACAGGTGGGTTTTCGTATCTTGACATCAATAATTTCCGAAGCCAAACCAACAATTATAAGTGATTGATAAAAGAAAATATTCAAAATAAAGAGATGTGTCTTGAAAAATAAAAAGTAGACACCTATTCGGATACCGAAAGATGTATTAACCTTCATTTTCAATAGATTAGGACTAAGCTTTGATTCCCTGCAGCTCCACTGAAACGAATTCAAAGTTCGTGAAATTGCATCAAACCCTCTTAAACCAAAAGGTCTAAGAGGGTTTTGTTTTTATATTCGTATCAAACAAATTCAAAATTGATCAATATTTGAGTTACTAATTCGGATACCTAATCTAAAAATAAAAATAGGTATCCCAAAATTTGTCGAATGTAAAAATAAAAGATATGAAACTAACTCATAGCATGAACATGCTTTTACATATGACAAACTCAACAAATTACTCCATGCAACCCCACAAAAAATATCTGATTATCACTTCAAAAATTCTTCTCGAAGAGGTGTGAAGTTATCAATCAAGCGAGCAGTTTTGCTCAGCAATTGAATGGTATGTAATTTTCCTGAAGGCACCGCAAACAAATCTCCAGCTTTTAAATATTGATCAGGCTCTCCTTCCTGTTTAAAAATAACTTCGCCTTCGGCTATGTAGCAGGTTTGCTCATGAGGATGAGAATGAGGCGGTTCCGCTTCCCCCCAAGGGCCATCAGTAAAATCAATTAATACTGACATTAGTTTTCCTGTATTAATAATCTTTCGTTGTAATCCTTCTCGAAGAACTTCGTATGGTGTTTCATCAAATTTTAATACCGCCATATTTGCTATTTTATATTTGTGGAATCTTACTTTTCATCCTAATTAGAAGCTTTAAAATTAAAGTTATAAATGCGAATAAAAAACACAAATCATCAAGAATTATCTAAATTGAAAAATAACAATAACCAAATCCTGCCCCTTTATCAACGCTATAATTTCTTTAGATTCAATACAAACAATCAATAATCATAATTGGACAAACACATTTTAAAACCTCATCCATTTCTCTCAAAACGATCCACGCTCCAATTATTGTATGACTCTTAACTCGTCTGGAATTCTTAACAAAAGACAACGACGAAAACTATTTGGCACTGAAGATTTCATAAATAAATTTGCAACAAATAGAAAACCTCACTATCTTCGTGCACGAACACGAAAGGAGCATTTATCCAAATCAGAAACTAATATTATTAATACAGCAATCGATTCAAATCATTTTTTTCAAAACTTCCGTGTGCGGAAACGAAACTATATAATACCAATGAAAAAATTTCTAGATAAAGATTTTATTCTTGAAACTGATACAGCTAAAAAACTGTATCATGAATATGCTGCGGATCTTCCTATTATAGATTACCACTGCCATATTTCGCCACAAGAGATCGCAGAAGATAAGTCGTTCGATAATATGAGTCAAATTTGGCTGTATGGCGATCACTATAAATGGAGAGCATTGCGAACAAACGGTATTGATGAGGAAATGATTACAGGCAATTCTTCTGATTGGGAAAAATTCCAAGTGTGGGCTGAAACGGTGCCACATACGCTTCGAAATCCGCTATATCATTGGACTCATTTGGAGCTAAAAAAACCTTTTGGCATTACTGAAATATTGAATCCAAAAACATCCAAAGAAATTTGGGATAAATGCAATAAGAAACTCAACACTCCTGAATTCTCATGTAAAAATCTGATTCGCAAAGCCAATGTTGAAGTAATTGGAACAACCGATGATCCTGCTGATTCACTAGAATGGCACAAAATAATTCGTGATTCTGAATTTGAAACTAAGGTGGTTCCATCGTGGCGGCCTGATAAAGCCATGGCTGTTGATGATGCTGCTGAATACAATCAATACATCGAAAAATTAGCTACTTCAGCTAAAATGGAGATCAACACATTGAATGATTTAGTAAGCGCATTAAAAAAACGTCATGATTTCTTTGCTGAAATGGGTTGCAAGGCTTCCGATCATGGGTTAGAGCAATTTTTTGCAGCTGATTACACATTTGAGGAAACATCAGAAATCTTTATAAAAATCCGCAAAGGAGAAGAGTTGAACGAAAAAGAAGTATTGAAATTCAAATCAGCAATGTTGTATGAATTTGCGATTCTTGACCATTCGAAAGGATGGGTTCAACAATTCCATATTGGAGCGATTCGCAACAATAATACTGCCATGTTTAACAAATTGGGTGCCGATACAGGATTTGATTCAATTGCCGACAAATTGGTGGCTGAAGATATGTCGAAGTTTCTCAATCGTTTAGCGACAGAAGAAAAATTATCAAAAACGATACTGTATAACTTAAACCCAGCCCACAACGAAGTTTACGCTACAATGATTGGCAACTTTCAAGATGGTAAAACGGCTGGTAAAATTCAGTGGGGATCAGGATGGTGGTTCCTTGATCAGAAAGATGGGATGGAAAAACAAATTAACACACTGTCAAATTTGGGCTTATTAAGCCAATTTATTGGTATGCTAACGGATTCCAGATCATTTTTGAGCTATAGCCGCCACGAATATTTCCGAAGGATTCTATGCAACCTTATTGGTAATGATGTAGAAAAAGGACTTATCCCTTACGATGAAGATCTTCTAAAAGAATTCGTACAAGGAATCTGCTATTACAATGCTAAAAAATATTTCAATTTTTAATCAATTTCAAACATAAAGAATCAAATGAATAAAGTTGTAACCTTCGGTGAAATCATGCTAAGACTTTCAACTCCTGGCTATTCAAGATTTGCTCAAACAGATAATTTTAATGCAACCTATGGTGGTGGTGAAGCAAATGTTGCTGTATCACTAGCAAACTATGGTTTAAATGTTGATTTCGTAACTCGTTTGCCTAAAAATGACATTGGTCGTGCTTGCATGATGGATCTTAGAAAATATGGTGTTGGTGTAGATCAAATTGTTTGGGGTGGCGATCGTTTAGGTATTTATTTCTTGGAAACAGGAGCTGTTAGTCGTGGTAGTAAGGTAGTTTACGACAGAGCTAATTCTGCAGTTTCCGAAATCAAAAGTGGAATGATTGACTGGGATGCAGTTTTTAAAGGTGCCAACTGGTTTCACTGGACAGGTATTACTCCTGCAATCTCTCAAGGAGCTGCCGATGTTTGTTTAGAGGCTATTCAAGAAGCTAATAAAAGAGGAATTACCGTTTCAACTGATTTGAATTACAGAAAGAATCTATGGAATTATGGGAAAACTGCTGAAGAGGTAATGCCAGAATTAGTTGCGGGTTGCGATGTGATTTTAGGCAACGAAGAAGATGCTGAAAAAGTTTTAGGAATTAGCCCTGAAGGTGTTGACGTTACCGGCGGACACGTTGAAGCCGACGCTTATCTGTCTGTATCACAGCAAATAATGGCAAAATTTCCAAGATGTAAAAAGGTAATCACCACTTTACGTGGATCAATTAGTGCCAACCACAACTCATGGACTGGTGTTTTATACGACGGAAAAGAATTATTCAAAGCTAACAACACCTATCAAATTACTCACATTGTTGATCGTGTTGGTGGTGGAGATTCATTTATGGGTGGATTAATTTACGGATTAATTACATGGTCAAATGATGATCAAAAAGCATTGAATTTTGCTGTTGCTGCTTCGTGCTTAAAACACACCATTTTTGGTGACTACAATCAGGTTAGTGTTGAAGAAGTAGAGAAGTTAATGGATGGTGATGCTTCAGGTCGTGTTGCAAGATAATATTGAATTATAAATGATGAATTAATAATTATGAATTAGAAAAATAATATACTCTTGTTATTACTGCAAGACAACTAATAATTCATAATTTATATCTCATAATTAGAATAGAAATGGCTAGATTTTCAAGAATAGAAGTTGCATTAAAAATGAAAGAAACAGGTATGGTGCCTGTATTTTTCCATTCCGATTTAGATGTTTGCAAAAAAGTAGTAAAAGCATGTTACAAAGGTGGTGCGCGTATATTTGAATTCGTAAACCGTGGAGATTTTGCTCACGAAGTTTTCGGAGAATTAAATAAATGGTCAGCCAAAGAATGTCCTGAAATGATATTAGGTGTTGGTTCGGTTGTTGAAGCAGGAACAACATCCTTATACATTCAATTAGGAGCAAACTTTGTGGTTTCGCCAATTTTAAATGCAGAAATGGCTAAAGTTTGCAATCGCAGAAAAGTGGCATGGTCACCAGGTTGTGGTTCCTTAACTGAAATCTCTTACGCGGAAGAATTGGGAGCCGAAGTGGTTAAAATTTTTCCTGGAGAACAAGTTGGAGGTCCTGAATTTGTAAAAGCTGTGAAAGGTCCATTCCCTTGGTCTTCAATTATGCCAACAGGTGGAGTAAAGCCTGAGAAAGAGAACTTATCTCAATGGTTCAATGCAGGTGTTCATTGTGTAGGAATGGGATCGCAGTTAATGATTAAAAATCCTGATGGATCTTTCAATTACGATGCAATTGAAGCAAAAACTGCAGATGCAATGGCTATTATCAAAGAAATTAGAAAATAACAAAATATGGATACAAACCTTAAAGGTAAAGTAGCTGTTATTACTGGAGCTGGCGGAATAATTTGCTCAGCAATGGCAAAATCATTAGCTGCAATGGGTGTAAAAACAGCTTTGGTAGATATTAATGCTGAAGCCGTTGAAAAATTAGCTCAGGAAATTGAGAACGAATTCAATGTTTCTTCTATTGGAGTTGCTGCGAGTGTACTCGATAAAGAATCATTACTAGAGGCAAAAAAGATAATTAACAATATGCTGGGGAGTGTAGATTATCTAATCAATGGAGCCGGAGGAAATTCTCCTCTGGCTACATCTGGTGTTGATCAGATGGTAGATTCTGATCTAGAAAACCTAGAGGCAACTTTCTTTGGAATGAAGATGGAAGGTTTCGATAAAGTTTTTGATTTGAACTTTAAAGGAACACTACTTCCAACTATGGTATTTGCCATGGATATGATTGATAAGAAATCAGGATCGATTGTGAATGTTTCTTCGATGAACTCCTTTCGTCCGTTAACGCGAATTGCCGCTTATTCTGCAGCAAAAGCAGCAGTTAACAATTTTACTCAATGGTTGGCTGTGCATTTTTCAAAAATGGGAGTTCGTGTCAATGCGATTGCTCCAGGGTTTTTATTGACCAATCAGAATCGCTTTTTATTAACTGATGAAGCAACAGGTGAACCAACTGCACGAGGCGTAAAAATTATTAACAATACCCCAATGGAACGTTACGGAACTCCTGAAGAATTACAGGGGACCCTACTCTATCTACTATCGGACTGGTCGGCTTTTGTTACAGGAGTTGTTATTCCTGTTGATGGTGGATTTAGTGCGTACAGTGGTGTTTAATCAGGCTTTTTAGTTTCAATTATATATTAATTTAGGTTAGCGTGTTTATGTGACAAAACGGAACAAGAATTCAATCACCTCTTGTCCGTTTTGTCCATTAACTAAAAACAAACAACATGTCATTAGAACAAACATGGAGATGGTACGGTCCGAACGACCCGATCTCCCTTCAAGAAATCAAACAAACCGGAGCTACCGGAATCGTTTCGGCTCTTCATCATATCCCAAACGGAGAAGTTTGGACCATTGACGAAATCAAGAAAAGAATTGAAGAAATTGAAGCGGCAGGCCTACGTTGGTCGGTCGTAGAAAGTGTTCCTGTTCATGAGGACATAAAAAAACAAACTGGTAATTACAAAGAGTTTGTAGATAATTACAAAGAGAGCATTAAAAATCTTGGCGCTTGTGGAATAGAAACTATCTGTTACAATTTCATGCCAGTATTAGATTGGTCGAGAACCGACTTAGCCTTTGAAAATGGAGATGGTTCCAATGCGCTTAAATTTGAAATTGAAATATTCGCAGCCTTTGATGTATTTATCCTCAAGAGAGAAAATTCAAGACAAGATTATTCTGAAGCTGTTTTGGAAAAAGCTGAGGCTAAATTCAATTTGATGTCGGCAGAAGACATTGAAAAAATAACACGCACTGTTATTGCAGGGCTTCCTGGGGCTGAAGAATCATATACATTGGAAAGTTTCCAGAACGTTTTGGATACTTATAAAGATATCAACGCAAGTAAATTAAAAAAACACCTGCACAATTTTTTATCCGAAATTATTCCGGTAGCAGAACTATCTGGTGTTCGTATGTCCATTCATCCCGACGATCCTCCGCGCGCATTACTAGGCTTACCAAGAGTTGTTAGTACAATTGAAGATGCTTTGGAATTAACTAAGGTGGTAGATTCGGTATCGAATGGAATCACTCTTTGTACCGGATCATTTGGAGCTGGTCATTTTAATGATTTACCCGAAATGACAAAGATATTAGCACCAAGAATCAATTTTGTTCATCTTCGAAATGTAAGCAGAGATGCAGAGGGAAACTTTTTTGAAAGCTACTTATTTGATGGAGACATTGATATACCTGAAGTAATGAAGGCTTTATTGATGGAAGAAAAAGAACGCAAAGAAGCAGGACGAAAAGACTGGCAAATTCCTATGCGTCCCGATCACGGCAATAAAATGCTGGATGATCTTCCTAAGAAAACCAACCCAGGATATTCTTTATATGGCAGAATGAAAGGATTAGCAGAATTAAGAGGTTTAGAACAAGGATTAATGGCAAGTTTAAAATTCAACTAAAAACTAAATAAATGCTCAAAGTTAAGAATTATCGATATAGAATACTGGCAATGCTGTTTATGGCTACCAGTATTAACTATTTCGACAGAAGTATAATGGGGGTAATGTCTCCCGAGCTAATCGAATATTTCGGTTGGACAAAACAAGATTACGCTAATATTCTTGTGGCATTTCAAATTGCTTATGCAATCGGTTTAGTGGCAATGGGAGGAATCATTGACAAATTAGGAACAAAAAAAGGATATATACTATCTATTGGTATTTGGAGTTTCTTTGGGATGGCACATGCTGCTGTAGGTCGAGGTTTCAGTTTAATTGGTTTCATGGGTGCAAGACTCGGTCTTGGATTTGGTGAATCAGGCAACTTCCCTGCTGCAATTAAAACTGTAGCTGAATGGTTTCCTAAAAAAGACAGAGCTTTTGCAACCGGTATTTTTAATGCTGCAACAAGTGTTGGAGCTATTGCGGCACCCTTTGTTGTTGGAGCTATTGTATATTGGAGTGGCGGAGACAGAGGTCAAGGTGAATTAGTCAACTGGCGAATTCCATTTTTGATTACTGGTGTACTAAGTGCAACCTGGGTTTATATGTGGTACAGAACTTATAAAAAGCCTGAGGATCATCCAAAAATCTCAAAAGAAGAACTGGATTACATTCAAGCTGATTCCGAGGTTGAATCAATTGAAAAACTTCCATGGAAAAAGGTTATTCTAAAAAAACAAACCTGGGCATTTTCACTAGCTAAAGTAACCGATGCTGTTTGGTGGTTTTATTTATTCTGGGGTGCTATATTTCTTGCAGAAAATTTTGACGTAAAAATTAAAGAGATGGGTTTGCCTTTCTTGGTTATATATTTAATCGCAGATGGTGGTAGTATTTTTGGAGGTTGGCTTTCTGGTGCATTTATAAAAAAAGGATGGTCGCTAAATAAAGCTCGTAAATTAACCTTACTAATTTGTGCTCTGATGATTCTGCCTGTTTGTTTTGTAGCTTATACAGAAAGTAAATGGATTGCTATTTTCTTAATTAGTTTAGGTGCGGCTGGTCATCAAGCATGGTCTGCTAATTTATTTACACTGGCTTCAGATGTATTTCCGAAGAAAGCAGTAGCTTCTGTTGTTGGTATTGGCGGTATGGTAGGTGCTGTCGCTGGTATTGTTAGTAATATTATTCTAGGATCAGTTCTTGATAGTGCAAATAACACAGGATTTTTCTGGGCATTTTTGGTTGCCGGTTCATCCTATCTAATTTTATTAGGTTTGGTGCATATATTAATGCCAAAAATGCAACCTTTGGATGAAAATTTAAATCCAATTCAATAATTTATAAACCACACAATACTTTGCTCATGAAATTCTAAATCTTTTTGAGTAGAAGTATTACCTTTGTTTCATAATTGTAATTTAGGTTAGTTAAATTCAGGAGGGATTTCATTCCCTCCTGATATTTTCATTTATTAAAAATGGCTAAAGCAAAGATTCGAATAAAAGACATAGCTGAACAAGCTGGAGTATCTGTTGGTACAGTAGATCGTGTACTTCACAATCGTGGAGAAGTTGCGGAAGAAACCAAAAATAAAATTTTGGAAATTGCAAAGATCAACAACTACAAGCCAAACCTAATAGCCAGAGCACTTACTTCAAAAAAACAATGCCTCTTTGCATCTTTGTTACCAACTCCAACCGAAGAGGATATATTCTGGAAACGACCATTAAATGGAATTACAGAAGCGGCCTTGGAATTAGAACAATTTCAGTTAAAAGTTGAAAATTTCTTTTTCGAACATTACAACGAACAAGATTTCATTGAACAAACAGAAGCTATTTTGGAACTAAATCCATCTGGTGTTGTATTTTCACCCATCTTCTCAAAAGAGAGTAAAGAATTTTGTCTAAAACTTGATCAAAAAGGAATTCCATATGTGTTTATTGAATCGAAATTAGATGAAAGTAACTATCTGGCTTATGTTGGCAGCGATGGTTTTCATGGAGGAAGAGTAGCAGCCAACCTAATTGATTTTGGAGTTCCCGAAAATGGAGATATTTTAATTATAAACCTCGCTAAAAACCTGGAAAATGTTCTTCATCTAAACCAAAGAACACAAGGATTCCTAAGCTATTTTTTGGATAGGGGAAAAAACCAAGGATTAAAAATAAGTATTGAAATTCCTAAATCAGATCCAGAAATAATTAAAGAAAAATTAGATTCTGTTCTCACCAAAAACAAAAACATTAAAGCTATTTTCATAACTGGTTCAAAAGTCTATAAAATAGCAAGATACCTAATCAACAGCAATCTCAGCGACATCATCCTCGTTGGATTTGATCCAATAGAACAAAATATCAAATATTTGACTCACGGAACCATCAATTTCCTAATAGGCCAACACCCATATCAACAAGGATTTAAGGCGGTTAAAAAATTATTCGAACATGTTCTTTTGAATAATGAAGTTACAAAAGATGAGTTTCTCCCTGTTGATATCATTAATCAAGAGTGCATTAAATTGTATGAGGCTTAATTAATAAATCTAATATTTCCCCTTAAAACAATCTGTATTCTTAAAATTCCTTAATTCACAATCACTTTTTCAGATTCCCTTTTCGGCTTTATTAAAAAATACTACCTTTAGTGCTCTTGAATAATATTACACTAAAATTTAACGGAGGAATATACTAATGAGCAAAGAAATTTTAAGCCTCGAACCTAAGGCTATTTGGGAAAACTTTTATTCATTAACAGAAATACCACGCCCATCGAAGCACGAAGATGCTATTCAGGATTTCATGATGAAATTCGGACAAGATTTGGGATTGGAAACGATTAAAGATGCTGTTGGAAACATCATCATCAAAAAACCTGCTACACCAGGTTTCGAAAATCGTAAAGGTGTTGTATTGCAAGGTCACTTAGATATGGTACCTCAAAAAAATGCTGACACAGTTCACGATTTTGAAAAAGATCCTATCGAAACATTTATTGATGGTGATTGGGTAACAGCAAAAGGAACAACACTTGGTGCTGATAACGGAATGGGAGTTGCTGCAGCAATGGCTGTTCTTCAAGCTAAAGATATTGAGCACGGGCCAATTGAAGCTTTATTTACTGCCGACGAAGAAACTGGAATGACTGGTGCATTCGGTCTTCAAAATGATGTTTTAGATGGTGATATCCTTCTAAACATGGATTCGGAAGATGAAGGCGAACTGTATGTTGGTTGTGCCGGTGGTATCGATGCAAATATTACTTTTAAATACAAGGAAGATAAACTTGAAAAAGGATATGTTGGCTATAAGCTATACATGAAAGGCTTAAAAGGGGGTCATTCTGGAATGGAAATCATTTTAGGTCGTGGAAACTCAAACAAATTGTTATTCCGATTTTTAAAAGTAGCTACTAAAAAATACAAATTAAGAATGTCTTCCGTTGATGGTGGATCATTGCGTAACGCCATTCCTCGCGAGTCGTTTGCAATTGTTGCTGTTCCTGAAAGATATACCGAAAAATTCCTTGCTGGAGTTGCTGAATATGAAGCAATCTACAAAGCAGAATTATCAGCAGTGGAGCCAGATTTAGCATTTTTTGCTGAGCCAACAGATGCTCCAAAGCACGTGTTCAAAAACAAGAGCCAGAAAAACTTAATCAATGCTATTTACGCTTGTCCAAACGGTGTAATTCGTATGAGCGATGCTATGCCAGGATTGGTTGAAACATCAACTAACCTTGCACGTGTGGTAAGTAATGATGGGGTTGTTTCTATTCAAGCTTTATTGCGTTCATCAGTAAACACTGCAAAAGAAGATTTGGGACAAGCAATTGTTTCCACTTTTGTATTGGCCGGTGGTAAAGTAAAATTAGAAGGCGAATATCCAGGATGGAAACCAAACATGGATTCTCCAATCTTGAAAACTATGCAGGAAGTGTACAATAACAAGTACGGTAAAATTCCTGAAATTAAAGCAATTCACGCTGGTTTAGAGTGTGGTTTATTAGGAGCTGTTTATCCTCATTGGGATATGATTTCTTTCGGACCAACAATCCGTTTCCCTCACTCTCCTGATGAAAAAGTAAAAACTGACACTGTGGCTAAATTCTGGGATTTCTTAGTTGAGACCTTGAAAAACATTCCAGTAAAATAATACAATCCAATACTGATATGAAAGGAACGTACAATTGTGCGTTCCTTTTTTTTATGGGGCAAAAATTTAACCCCAAAGTAAACTCAAAGGATATTATAAAATCAAAGTTGAATCTTTCCCTTTGCAGGGAAAGTGCCGACAGGCGAAAGGGTGCATCTTAGAAAGATCCTTCATTTAAACTTTACGATACTTCCCTAAAATCAAATAAATAATCAAATAGAAAATTACACCAAGCATTAATGCAAAAACGAATGATCCCAAAGCAAATTGCAGGTAATTTTCGCCCAAATTCCTGAGATTCATCAAATCAGGAATTTCCTTCTGAAATTCGCCATGCAAAACAAGTGCTCCTGTCTGATAACCAGCTATAATAATCAAAGGAATAAATGGAGGTATACTGCTGATATTCACAGTAACTAAAGCAAGCACTTTGTTTAATTTCAAAAGCAAAGCTAAACTTATTGCAAGTACTGTTTGAAAACCCCAAGCCGGAGAAAATGCAAGAAATAAACCTAATGCCAAAGACAAAGCAATAACAGAATTGGAAGTATCGGCACAAGTTATCTCTGCAACAACTGCTCTTTTTACTTTTCCAAACTGAGGTATTTTCATATAATCTTTAGTGCTTATAAATATTCAATGCAGACTATTCTCTGATAACCGTTTACTGTTATCTTTTTTCTGTTTACAGTTCTCTGTTTACTGACAACTGTTCATTGTTGTAATCCATTCCCCTTCGGTAGTCATGAATTGCCTCATTAAATTAGCAGCCATGCACGAATGAACGGGTAAAATTCCAATCAAATCACCAATTACAAATTCATCAAATAATTCATCGCTACAGCGAATAATTCCATGTTCTTGTGACAGGCTTGCTAAATATCCTCCACCTAAAATCCCACTCCATCCATTTTCTGTTATGCGAACAATACTGCCAAATAGCTTAGTTCCTTCATCATCTGCTTCTAAATACTCTTTTGAAAAGTGCACGCCACCACCATGAATCACCAATTCATTACGATCAATATTTCTTGCAATTACCGGGCAGGCCATAGCCACTGCTATTTGATCCTCATCGCACGATCCCAACACGTATTGCATAATATCATAAAAGACAAAATTCCCTGGACGAATTTCATCAATCCCGTAGAACTCTTCGCTAATACTGCAGGCTGGTGTATCCCCTAAGGATACTTCAAGACCAGGAATATCTTTACGAAAAACATCTTTCAACTCATTTAAAGCCAGCAATGTTCTGCTATGATTTTTATGAATTTCATCCTGGTTTTTTGCTTGATAATTATGACCTGTATGAGCCAGGAAACCTTTACAATTTAACTTGTCAGACTCCTTCATCAAATCAACCAACAAACGAATAGAACCAGTTGCTTCAGCAGGAATACCCGAACGAAAATATCCTGTATCCACTTTAATGAACGCACCTACGGCTTGCTTTAATTCAGATTGCAAAAATAATATAGCTTCCTGCGACTCTACAACTAAATTCAACTGAATTTTTGATGCTAATTCATTAATCAGATCAATTTCGCGCACATTTATTGGAATGGCAACGGTAATATCCTTCCATTTGTCGGTCACGGTTTCATAACTTCTGAGCTTCATGGCATTTTCCTGCGCCTGGCTTAATCCGGTATCATCATACCTGATGGCCAACAGGATCGTGCCGGTGTATT
>JBFFMG010000067.1:0-12857 GCA_041554215.1 Labilibaculum sp. | reverse complement strand
CTTCTTCCTGAAATTGATGGAATGATAAGCGATTACTCTTCCATTTACATGGATTATATTTTACTGAACAGACCTGTATTTTTCCTTCTATATGATCGTGAAAAATATGAAACCAAAGATCGTGAACTTCACACTTTCTTTAACGATTTTATAATTGGACCTGTTTCTAAAAATCAAGTAAAATTGGAACAGGATCTAATCAACACATTTACTAAAAATGATGATTTTATAGAGGCACGAACTCAAATCATCAAGAAATCATATCTGAATACAGATGATAACAGTTCTCAAAGAATTTTTAATTTCATTCAAGAACATTATCTTCGCAACAATCAATAAAACTAAATCTATGAAGAGAATTATCACCTTTGGAACATTCGACCTATTTCACATTGGCCATTTACGAATTTTAGAGCGCGCCAAAGCTGAAGGTGATTATCTAATTGTTGGTATCTCAACCGATGCTTTAAACTATTCCAAAAAGCAGAAAAATCCGATCTATTCTGAAAAAGATCGCATGCGAATTATTCAATCACTTAAGGTAGTCGATGAAGTGTTTTACGAAGAATCTCTCGAACTAAAAGGCGATTACATCAAACAATTCAATGCCGATGTTTTAGTCATGGGTAACGACTGGGAAGGCCGATTCGATGAGTTCAAATCACTTTGCGAAGTTGTGTATCTGGAAAGAACTCCTTCAATTTCGACAACTCAAATTATTGAGATCATTAAAGAATAGTATCATTCCTAACAGCTCATCTCAAAAATAGAAAACGCTTAACTCAACCCCAACTTCTCGCGAATAAATTCGTTAAAATCATCCGAAATTTTAAGAAAAAATATGAGGAGTAAATAAATGCCTCCGACCAATGTACTTCGCACGATAATATCAAATACATACCAATCCATCTTTGGCAACAGATAACCTGCAAAATAAGCAACGACTGCAATCAATATCACTACTAGATATTTGAAATTGAAAGGTTGTAGCTTGTACTTTTTAAGAAGAAACAAATACTTCGACAAATTGAAAACAAATGTTGAGAGCAAAGAAGCTATGGCAGCTCCGTTTATTCCCCAAATTGGTATCATGATTAAATTGGTCACAATAACCAACAAACCATAACTACCCATAAATACGGTCTGCATTTTGTAGTAAGGCGACGCTTGAATCACCACACCACTAACTCCCGAAAGCATCTGAATTACATTCCCTAATCCAATAAAAAGGACAATGTATTTACCATCAATAAATCGATCTGTTACAATCTCTATTACATTATCAATATTTACCCACATCCCAATAAACAAAAGACATCCCAACATAAATTGATGCAATCCACTCTGGGAATAAATATGCGCGATGCTTTTTAAATCCTTCTTTTTCCAAGCCTCAGCAATTACCGTACTGGATATTTTTCGCAAAGATCGGGCAGGCATCGAAACTAAAATGCCAAAATTCGCCATAATTCCGTATATCCCATTCGCACCTAAACCAATATAGCTCACAATCATGATTCGATCAATCTGATTCGCCAACTTGTCACTCAAGCCATTTAAGATTCCAAACAAAGAAACACTCGTCATTGATTTCCGAAGTTCCGGAGTGACAAATTTTAAATTTGACGAAAAAGAGATCTGTCCACGCCACCACAGCAAAATAAACAGGAAAACTGCCGGAGAACAGTAAGCGATTACATAGAAAAAGACAAATTGAGAGAAATTAATTACTTCCATCCAAAACAGAAAAATAATGCTCATATTCAGGACCTTAAATACGATATCCTGAAAGACAGTTCCTGAAACAGCATCGTACATTACCCGATTGTATCCATCAAACAGACTGAAAAACAGAGTGAAAAATACCAGGGGAATCAGATAAATCAGATAATCGAGATACAGTGGCGAATCATCTGCATATAGATTAACAGCCAAAGGATGTAGTAAAAAATAGCACAGCAATGAAAGAACAAAACCAATCATTCCCACCCAAAACAAGATGAAAAGATATCCATTGTGATTCATGTTTTCATTCCGGAAATAGGGAAACAAGCGGGCAGTTACACTATTGAATCCCAAAGAGGAAAATTGTGCCGCAACAGTCGTGATGGCACCAAGCCAAAGAATTAAACCAATCTGATCAGGAGCTAAAAAACGGGGAAACAGAATTCCTGTATTTATTAATCCTAAAATGGCTCCAACATAGGAAACTAGAGTTCCTTTTATGGTTTGTTGACGAATAATTCCCACGCTCTTAATTATCTATTAAGTTTTGATTTGTTCACAAATTTAACAAAATTGAACTCATGTGAAAACAATTCAAATTTAGATGCTCGTTCGAAATCAAGTAAGTAGTTGATACATTTTGATTGAAAAATAGTATTTTCGCATAACATCCAATCAAATATCGATTAGAATATCAATATCAGGCACAATTCTTTAATTTCTTTTCAAATGGCATACAAAGAAAAAGGTACAAAGCGAAGACTACGCTCCTCATACATTACTTCTGTAATTAGTATTTCATTAGTTCTATTTATGCTAGGATTAATGGGCTTGCTAATTTTAAATGCCAACCAGATTTCGAACTATGTGAAAGAAAATATTGGCGTTTCGGTAATTTTAAAAGATAATATTAAAGAAGTTGAAATTCGTAGATTGCAAAAAATACTAGATGCAAGTGATTATGTGAAAGCAACAGAATATGTAGATAAAGAAACTGCTGCCAAAGAATTTGAGAAAGAATTGGGCGAAGATTTTATTTCATTTTTAGGCTATAATCCACTTCGAGCCTCAATAGATGTTAAACTATACGCCCAATACGCCAATCCTGATAGTATCGCCGTAATTGAAAAACATTTGATAAAACAATCGCAGGTTCAGGAAGTAGATTACCAAAAATCATTAGTGCATTTGGTAAACGAGAATGTAAAAAGAATCAGTTTAATAATACTGGGCTTTAGCATCTTACTATTCACCATTTCGTTTACCTTAATAAACAACACCATTCGATTGTCTATTTATTCTCAACGCTTTATTATTAACACCATGCAATTGGTTGGTGCCACCAGAAGCTTTATTCGAAGACCGTTTATGGCCAAAACTTTACTGCATGGAATTATAGGAGCCTTAATTGCGAATGCAATGCTTTCAGGAGTAATATATTTATCTCAAAAAGAATTAAGTCAGGTAATTAATTTCAGCAATGTTGAAATGATAGGTGTTTTATTTTTGGTGATCCTACTCATTGGTCTTTTCATTACCTGGATATCTACACTATTTGCTGTTAACAAATACTTGCGACTCGAATCCCGTTCATTGTACTAAATAATTATAATTTAGCACTTTGAACGCTCAGCGGTATCGAAACTAAAACAAATTAGCTGTTAACATTTACACACTTTTAACAACTCAAAACACTCATAAATACTTTTTTATTGTAAATTTGGCATTTAATTGTCGAAACCGACGAAATTTGAGAACATGAACAAAGAAGATAAAAAATTAGATTTTGCTCTTTCAAAAGAAAACTACCAACTCCTTGTTATTGGTTTTGTTATTATCATAGTAGGATTCCTGTTGATGATGGGAGGCGGATCGGATGATCCAAACGTTTTTGATGAAAGTATTTTTAGTTTTCGAAGAATAACTCTGGCTCCAATGGTGGTATTGTTTGGTTTCGCTTTTGAAATTTATGCCATTATGAAGAAACCAAAAAAACAATAAATATCTCCTTTTTATTTTTTCTCCTGTTAACCAACCGGATAACTTTCTATTTATAATATGAGTTGGATTGAAGCCTTACTTTTAGGCTTACTGCAAGGATTAACCGAATTTTTGCCAGTAAGCAGCAGTGGTCATTTAGAAATTGGCAAAGCCTTATTAGGGATTACTGCCGAAAACAATTTAACATTTACCGTGGTGGTGCATGGTGCAACAGTTTTAAGTACCATTATTGTATTTCGAAAAGATATTTTAAAACTTTTACAAGGTCTTTTCAGTTTTCAGTGGAACGAATCAACTCAATACATTGCTAAAATTGCCATTTCGATGATTCCAATTGGAATTGTAGGTGTCTTTTTTAAGGATCAGGTTGAAGAACTTTTCGAAACAGAAAAAATATTGCTTTTGGTTGGTTTTATGCTCTTAGTAACGGCATCGTTTCTGGCATTTACTTACTACGCAAAACAAAAGGAAAAGGAAATTTCGTTCAAGGATGCCTTTATAATAGGAATGGCTCAAACGGTAGCAATCCTCCCAGGAATTTCACGATCGGGAGCAACCATTGCAACCGGACTACTTTTAAAAAATAAAAAATCTGAAGTTGCTAAATTCTCATTTCTGATGGTTTTAGTTCCAATAATCGGTGAAAATGTTTTAAGCATTTTTAAAGGAACTTATACCTCGCAAGGATCTGTTGAGCTATTATCACTTGTTGTTGGTTTTATTGGCGCCTTCCTATCAGGATTACTAGCTTGTAGCTGGATGATTAACTTAGTGAAGAAAGGCAAACTCATCTATTTTGCAATTTATTGCTTGATTATCGGACTTATTGCTATTTTTGCAGCCTAATTCTAAAAAGGGTTTTCCCGTTTAATCTCTTCTAAATGATTCAATTTGAAACCGGTAATGATTTCCAGGAAGGAGCTTTAATTCTATTTAATAAACCTTACGAATGGACTTCGTTTGATTTAGTAAACAAGATAAAGTATAAAATAAAGCATAAATTTCATTACAAAAAAGTAAAGGTAGGACATGCAGGAACTCTTGATCCGTTGGCTACAGGTTTGTTAATTGTTTGCGTTGGAAAATACACAAAAAAAATAGACAGTTACCAATCTCAGGTTAAAGAATATATAGCCACCTTAAAATTAGGCGCAACAACTCCTTCTTTTGATTTAGAGACGGAAATCGATCAAACATACCCTACAGAACATATCACTAAAGATTTGATTGATCATGTTTTAAAAGATTTTATCGGAGAAATTCAACAACGACCACCAGACTTTTCGGCAGTAAAGGTGAACGGAAAAAGAGCCTACGAATATGCTCGAAAAGGACAGGAAGTTGAAATTAAAATGAAAACTATTGCTATAGACGAAATAGAAGTTCTAAAATTTGAGAAGGACATTTTACAACTAAGAATTGTTTGCAGCAAAGGAACCTACATAAGAGCACTTGCCCGTGATATTGGTAAGAAACTAAATAGCGGTGCACATTTAACTGCTCTGGAAAGAACTAAAATCGGCGATTTTCATATCAACGATGCCCTTGAAATTGAAGATTTTATAAAATTCTTAGAAAATTTATAACTATCTTGCGGTCTTTTCGTAAAAAGGAAAGCTTTATTATCGCCTATCAACAAAAACCAATATAAAAGTCATTCAGCATTATGAAGTTATCAAAGTTTAAATACAAATTACCAAGCGAACTTATTGCATTACATCCAGCCTACAATAGAGATGAATCTCGCTTATTGGTACTTCACAAAGACACAGGTAAAATTGAACACAAAATCTTCAAAGATTTAATTGACTATTTCGATAATGAAGACGTAATGGTTTTCAATAACACCAAAGTTTTCCCTGCTCGCTTGTATGGCAACAAGGAAAAAACAGGTGCTGAAATCGAAGTATTCTTGCTTAGAGAATTAAATCGCGAGCAAAGATTATGGGATGTATTAGTTGATCCTGCCCGTAAAATCAGAATCGGTAACAAATTGTATTTTGGCGATGATGATTTATTGGTTGCTGAAGTAATCGACAACACCACTTCAAGAGGAAGAACTCTTCGTTTCCTATTCGATGGTTCTTACGAAGATTTTAAAAAGACACTTTACGGATTAGGAGAAACTCCTCTTCCTAAATTTATAGAGCGTGCGGTTGAACCTGAAGATGCGGAGCGTTACCAAACAATTTTCGCAAAACACGAAGGAGCTGTTGCTGCACCAACTGCAGGTATGCACTTTAGCCGTGAGCTAATGAAGCGTCTGGAAATTAAAGGAATCGATTTTGCAGAAGTTACTTTGCATGTTGGTTTGGGTAATTTCAGAACGGTTGATGTTGAAGATTTAACCAAACATAAAATGGATTCTGAACAAATCGAAATTAACGATTTGGCGGTTAAAAAAGTAAACAGTGGCAAGAAAAAGAAGAAAAATATTTGTGCTGTTGGTACAACTGTTGTTCGTACTTTAGAAACCTCTGTTTCTACATTAGGTACATTAAAACCATACGAAGGATGGACTAATAAATTTATTTTCCCTCCTTACGATTTCAGTGTTCCTAACAGCATGATTACCAATTTCCATTTGCCACTATCTACCTTATTAATGATGGTTTGTGCATTTGGCGGATACGATAGAGTTATGGCTGCTTACCAGGAAGCAATTAAAGAAAAATATCGTTTTGGAACTTATGGTGATGCAATGTTAATCATCTAAGACCAAAAATATAGTATAGAAAAAAGCTGTTGAATTCAATTTCAACAGCTTTTTTAGTTTTATAAAATCAATATTTTCTACTCTTCCGAATTCACCATCCAACTTGAAAATACATCTAAATAATTCCAATACGAAAAAATTAACTCTTCGGGCATTTCCAATTCAGGTAAGAGTTTTTGATAACATTGCATCCAAACCAAACGGGCTTCTCTTGTAATTTTAAAATTTGCGTGCCTGCGAACCAACATGGGAGCTCCCCTATTCTGATTAAAATACTCAGGCCCACCTAAGGCTTGAATAAAGAAATCGGACGAACGAAGTTTTGCCGCCTCGAACTCATCCTTGTCTTGCGGAAATAAAGGACTAAACTTACTTTTCTTAAGCAACTCATAATGATCATCGACCAATTTTCGAACCCCGTTCTCCCCCAAATATTTTAATACATCACGATTCGGTCGTGTTACCTCTGGTCTTTCCCCAAAGGGATATTCTCTAATAATCAATTCCATGGTCAATAAATCTTTAATCTTTTACTACCTAAAATTATCAAATTTCAATTGTATTATTGCCTTAATTGATAAAAAAAGACCTAAGTCTCTCATTTATTTTTTCCTTCCCACACAATTCCGTAATTTTAATTATCAATCAGCAAAATTAGCCATCTCACATTTCACCTTCTCGGCGGTGAAAATCGATCATTACTTTAAACAACTATTTGCCAATAGTTTGCAAATACAATTCATTACTCATGAAAAAAATAGTTAACTTATTTACTGCATTGCTTTTTGTTAGCACATCAGTATTTTCGCAAGATTGCACCCTTTATATTCCTGGTAATGTTGGCACCGAACTCCATTACGAAATGAAAAACGCAAAAGGAAAAATTACAGGTCTGTATACTCAAAAAATGATATCCATAAAGGAAACTGGAGCAGTAACAACATTTGAATTGTTACAAATCCATATGGATCCTAAAGACTCAGACAAAATAATTCTTCAAGACACAATTAGTTTTCGATGTAAGGACAATGCTTTTTATATCGATATGGAAAAATACCTGAACCAAAAACAAATGGAAGGCTTTAAAGATATGGAGGTTAAAATTACTACCGAAGACCTCATTTATCCACCAAAACTATATCCTGGTCTTGAATTAAACGATGGCTCGATAGCTCTGGAAATTGGAGCAGGAATGATGAATATGAACATGACCACAAATATTGTGAATCGAAAAGTGGAAGCTTTCGAAGACATAACAACTTCTGCCGGCACTTTTAAGTGCTACAAAATATCCGAAGTTGTAAAAAGTAAAATTGGTTTCGTAAATGTAGAATTACACAATGTTGCGTGGATCTTAGAAGATATTGGTACCATCCGCAGTGAATCTTACAACAAAAAAGGAAAACTGGAAAGCACAAGCGAATTGATTAAGATTGTAAGATAGATTTGAGATAAGAGAAGTGAGATGAAAATCTTCTCAAATCTCACTTCTCTTATCTAATGCTCTTTTAATTCATTATATTTCTTGGTTTCCCTGCTAACCACAAGCGAATATTTTCCATCACAATATCAACTCGTTTGTTGAATGATTCGTTGGTTGCAAATGCCAAATGAGGTAACATGATCAAATTTGGTGCAGTAAACAAGATGTGTTCCTTCTCCAATGGTGGCTCCTTTTCGTAAACATCAACTGCGGCACCGGCAATTTCACCATTTTCCAATGCTTCACAAAGAGCTTCACTATCCACAACCGGACCACGTGCCGTATTTATTAAAATAGCCGAAGGCTTCATTTTTTTGAATTCTTCTTTGCCAATTAATCCTTTGGTTGTTGCAGTTAATGGAACATGAAGCGAAACCACATCAGATTCCTTCAATAAAGTATCCATAGAAACGAATTCTACGCCTTCTACGCTCTTTTCGCTTCGATTAAAGGCAATTACTCTGCAATTGAAAACTTTTGCAATATCCGCCACCCTAAGACCAATTGCACCAGCTCCAATAATCCCGATTGTTTTACCATTTAGTTCCGATCCTAAAAAACCAGCTCTATCACCTCCAAAACGAGTAATTGAATCACCGGAAACAATCTTTCGGTAAACCGATAAAATCATTCCAATGGTTAATTCGGCAACCGATTCAGTTGAAAAACCTGCTGCATTGCTCACCAATATATTTCTTTCACGACAAGTTTCCATATCGATATGATCTACACCCGTAAATGCAACTGAAATCATTGAAAGATTGGGACAAGCATCTAAAAAGGTTTTTCGGATCGGAATGTTACTCACAATGATTGCATCTGCTCCTTCGGCGCGCTCAATCATCTCCTTTTCATCCTCATTCCTATCGGAGAAAAAGATCAGCTCATGCCCCATCGCCTTAAACTCCTGCTTTAGAAGTCCGTATTTACATGCAGTAATCCCAATTGGTTCCAGTATCGAAAATTTCATATTTTATTTTTAGTGTCGATATATTTTAGACAAGCAAAGTAAAAAAATCAAGCATCACTACCAATGAATTGACAACTATTATACAACATCAATGCAAAAGTCTGTTACAACGAGTAATAAGTTCGATTAAACGATTTTAATTTACAGTCTCAGGTATTTTTTTCAACTTGTATTCATAATAGATTGTTAGATGTAAGATGTGAGCAATTAGATTGATTGATAATATGCTTATTTTCTAGCCTTTACATTGAAATATTTATCAAGAAAATCGTTCTAACAATCAAATACTTACAAAAAATTAGCGAACGATTAATTCATAACAACTGATTATTCTCTTTCATCATGACCAATCACTCAGCACTTTATAATAAAATCCAAAATCAATTCATAACAAGCTGGGAGAATTGCCCTGAAAACTTTCCAATAATGAATAGACGCTTTTCCTATTTAGAAAAGCGGATTTGGGAAATGAAATTCGATCGTTTTATAAAATACATACAGAGTGAATCGAATTTTGAACAGCCGAACAAATTGGAAATTCTTCAAAAATCGAAATTGTTTTTTAAAGATGCTTTGTCGTACTCACCCGATCAACTAGAACTGTTTTTTTCTGACGAGATGATTCTTGCCACAAAAGATTTTATAAAAAAAGCTTGGTTGTTCGACCCAGAATTGGGTAATGAAGAAATTTATCAGGCTTTGAGAAATGCGTGGATCATGCTTGGTTTACAATCGTTTTTTGATAAAGAAATTCAAATTACGCCATCACTTTTGGCCTACAGCCTTTTATATCCATACACCGACAATCTAATAGATGATGCATCCATCAACAATGAAGCCAAAATTAAATTCTGCAATAGATTTGCTTTGCGATTAGATGGTCAGAGTGTTGACTCAGAAACCATTACCGAATCACGAATTTACGATCTGGTAGAAATGATAGAATCGGAATTCGGCAGGGAAAATCACTCTGAAGTGTACCAAAGTCTGCTTGCAATTCACGATGCACAAACAAAAAGTCTGGCTTTACTTAGCAACAAGCCAATACTTTCAGAAGCTGAAACTTTCCAAATCTGCATTGAAAAAGGCGCAACATCGGTAATCGCTGATGGCTACTTGGTACTGGGAAATTTGGACGAAAAACAATTTCACTTTTTGTATGGATATGGGGCCTATCTTCAGATTTTAGACGATTTACAAGATGCCCGACAAGATTATCTGGATGGAATCATGACCTGCTTTTCAAGAAATCTCCCTTATGGAAACCTGGACAAATTACTTTGCAAAACTTACTATCTGGGCAAATCATTTCATCAAAGTATTAAGGATTTATATCCAAATGAGATATCCTTTCAAGGATTGATTAAAAGAAGTTTTGGATTGTTATTTTTAGCTTCAATTTTCGAAAACCAAGAAGACTTTAGTACCGATTTCATTCAAAAAATAGAAAAACATGCTCCTTTCCGATTTTCATTTCTGCAGGAAAAAAGAAAAGAACTGAACCCCTTTCGGGATTTGATGTTGCAGAAAATGGAAGAATACAAAGATTCGATTGCAAACCAGGAGTACTTTTAGATAAACAAGCAGTAAACCTCAACAAATGTGACACTTAACAATCGTAATCTTTTGAATTCTTTACAACAATAAATTCTATCTGTCGATACAATTTGAAATCCCAATAA
Source organism: Labilibaculum sp. (assembly GCA_041554215.1). Classification (GTDB taxonomy): domain Bacteria; phylum Bacteroidota; class Bacteroidia; order Bacteroidales; family Marinifilaceae; genus Labilibaculum. Next base: position 2,280 of record JBFFMG010000067.1, on the reverse strand, counting down.
GACTTAAATCCTCACTAATCATCAGTTTTCAAACTCCTTATTGTTGTAATTAGCTCCTTTCTTAAATTTGTTGGGGTTGTTTTATGCACCTCAATCGCAGTGCATTCATTAAACTGAATAAAAGGTGCTAATTCTTTACCCAAATCCACAAGGAAAGCATCCGTTTTTCGAAGTGCTGGTTCTAATGCAAGATGATTGATATGGAATACCGATTTCTTTCTGTCAGCTTTGCAATCCATTCGAGCCACTAGCTTTCCATCCCACAATATTGGCAAAGAAAAATAGCCGAATTTTCTTTTTTCTTCAGGCACATAGCATTCAATCTGATAATCGAAATCAAAAATTGCCTGCATTCTCTTTCGTTGAATCAACAAATTATCGAAGGGTGAAAGTATTTTTAACTTGTTGTTTGATAACGACTTACCCAATAAATCCAACGAATTTGGTAAGGCAAAATAGATATTCTCTCCCAATTTGAACTGAACGAGTTCTCCATTTGAAAGCATTTTCTTAAGATTTTCAACGATAAGAGCTTTGGTGTTTTTTAGCAAATAGGCTATTTCGGAAGCCTGACCAAGTCCGTTTGCTTCCAAATATCTTGTGATTAAAAAACGCGCATATTCCTCTTCACTTGGCATCGACGTATCAATATCGCCTGGCAAAACCCGTTCGGTAAGGTCATAAACTTTATGAAAATTCTTCCTGTATGGGATCATTAAATCTCCTTGCATAAAAAGATATTCCAAAGCGCGTTTTGCTGGTTTGCTCGCCCAATCTATTCGTTCTTTTCCGGTGTATTCAAAGTCTTTTGCCATTAAAGGACCTTCTTCCTTTATTCTTTTGTACACCGATTTTATAATCTTTTCATCACGCTCGTACCAGTGGTTTTGCTCTCCACTTGCAATTGCATTTTTTCGGACTAAACTGTATCGGTAATCACACATTGGTAGGTAGGCGGCAGCATGCGACCAATACTCAAATACCTTTTTATCAGTAACTAGCTGATCAAGATGTGAATTTTGGTAGCGAGAATTTCGAGTCCACAAGGTATGATGATGCGCACGTTGAATAACCGAAATGGTATCAATCTGAATATAACCAAGCTGTTCAATTGCCGATAGCGTAGTATCAAGAGCACTGCCAGTCTGTTTTGTAACTGGTATTTTCTGCGATAACAAAACTAACTTTTGAGCTTCTTGTTTGGAGAGGGAATCCGTTATTTTAGCCATATCTTCTTTTAGTTGCTGTATCTAACAAACCTATAAAAAAATCGGCAAAGGATTCTTTTCACTTTCTAATCTAGATTCAATTTTGCTGATTCATCCAAACTAATTTCTTCTTGAATAACATCCTCTGCCGTAAGTAAGGGGGAAGCCTCCAAGCCTTCTATTTCGAGCATATTAACCAAGATATCTAACGACTTACCAATTAGTTCAAGTTCTTCATCGGATATTTTTTTCAGCTTTAGCGCTAATCTTTGCTGCAACAAATCAGGAGTTGCCTTTAAAAGATTATCGCCCAAAGCAGTCAATGCAATTAGAGTAGTTCTCTTATCGCCAGCTTTAGGCAATCGAGCCAACATCCCTTTCTTTTCCAATCGGCCAATAATACCTGTAACAGTACTGGAATTAAGATTTAGCTGATCTCGAATTGATTTCTGAGTTGCCTGATAGTTGGGTGAATTTTTAAGACATTCCAAGCACAGTATCTGAGGAATACTTACACCGTGATCCTTTTGAATTTGCTTTGATTCTAAATTAATAGATCGAACAATTCTTCTAATTTTAACAATAATATTCTTATAATCCATTCATTGTAAATCTACCAACAGAACTCATTTTCATCGCAAAAATAACGATTTTGAAATAAATGCAAGATTATTGAAGACGTATCTTCAATAATAATGCAACAACACTTTAAACTTATCAAAAACCGATTAGTCTTAAAGTAAATTATAGAATACATTCTTTTTTGTTGGCTGTCGTTTTCACCCTTTTTTCAATATATCTTGAGTTTAAAATCCTAAGTATTCCCATGTAATCCATATCAAACTCAATCAAATCGCCCACTTTGTAATTATTTTTGTTGTCGCCCAAATCAACTACAATCATATCGGAACTTGCACCTGATACTTTTAAGCTTTTATCAACCAATTCAAGATGACTCACCTCAACATCGAGTAATCCCAAATCTACAATTGCTCGGTACGAAGTTTCTCCAATACTCTTTTCATCAATTTCATAACTATCACCTTCTAAGTTTGTTCCAAACTCACCCATG
>JBFFMG010000066.1:0-12971 GCA_041554215.1 Labilibaculum sp. | reverse complement strand
GTATTGATGACTATTGGTATTATTTAGAAGAAGGATTAAAGGAGTGGCCTTCGATATATTTCGGATTGGAAACGGCATTTCTAGATTTTCAGTCGAATGGAACTAAAGTACTTTTCCCTTCTAATTTTACAAGTGGAAAAGCACAAATTCCAATTAACGGATTGGTTTGGATGGGTGATTCCGGCTTTATGAAAGAACAGATTCAGCAAAAACTGGAAGATGGATTTAAGTGCTTAAAGCTTAAAATAGGAGCCATCGATTTCGATGAGGAAATTAAACTTTTACAGGCTATCCGTAAAGATTTTGGATCTGATAAAATAGAGTTACGAGTTGATGCCAATGGTGCATTTTCACCTTCAAAGGCTTTAGGTAAGCTAAAAATCTTATCCGAATTTCAAATTCATTCTATTGAGCAGCCTATAAAAGCAGGACAATGGAATGATATGGCAGATTTGTGTTTATCTAGTCCATTGCCTATCGCTTTGGATGAGGAATTGATTGGAGTGCTTGATTTAAGTGTAAAGAATGAACTTTTAAATACGATTAAACCTCAATATATTATCTTGAAACCAAGTTTGTTGGGTGGAATAAAAGGAAGTAAGGAATGGATTGATTTGGCTGAAGAAAGGAAAATACCTTGGTGGATAACTTCGGCATTAGAATCTAATATAGGACTGAATGCGATCGCTCAGTGGACCTACACACTTACTAATCCGATGCCACAGGGCTTAGGTACTGGGCAAATTTATAGCAATAATATTGTGTCGCCTTTATACATGAGTAAAGGTTACTTGGCCTACGATACTTCTGCGAAATGGGATATTTAAATGAAAGAAAATAAGTATGCGCGAACTCACAATTAATGGGAAACTCTATTCAGAAGATGATTTACTTAAGTACTGTGTTAGTCAATTATTGATTAATGATCATCAGTGGGAGCGGGATATTTATTCATTTATATTGGAATGGTTAGATTCGAAACAAACCGTAGAAGCTAATACTTCAGGTTCAACAGGAGAACCTAAATTAATGGATTTATCGAAGGAACGCATGGTAAATTCGGCACAATTAACTGGCGATTATTTCAAATTTGAAAAAGGACAGACTGCACTGCTCTGTTTATCGACAAATTTCATAGCAGGTAAAATGATGGTGGTGAGAGCCTTTGTATGGAAATTAAACTTGATTCTTGTAGATCCAAACGGACACCCTTTGAAAAATTTGAAGGATAAAATAGATTTTGCAGCTATGGTTCCACTTCAGGTGATTAATAGTTTAAAAGACGGGATTGATTTTGGGTTAATAGCTAATCTGTTAATTGGAGGAGGTGCCGTAGATGCGAATTTGGAGGAACAGTTACAAGAACTGCCAACCAAATGTTTTTCAAGTTATGGAATGACAGAAACAGTTTCGCATGTTGCCATTAAACCCTTAAATGGAAAGTGTAGATCTGGGCATTACCAAGGATTAGGAGGAGTTACTTTTTCTCTTGATAAACGAGCTTGTTTGCAGATTAATGCTCCACAACTTCTTGCAAAAGCGATTATTACAAATGATATTGTAGAGCTTGTTGATGAAAATCGTTTTACATGGATTGGTCGATATGATAATGTTGTGAATTCGGGAGGTGTTAAGTTGTTTCCAGAACAAATAGAGGAAAAGCTAAAGAATGCTATTACTGATCCTTTTTTTATTACTGGTGTTTCCGATCAATTGCTTGGACAAAAGCTTGTGTTGGTTATTGAAAAGGACAAGCAGTCCTCAGAATATGTATCCAAGTTATTAACTAAAATAAAGGGCTTGCTCAGTAAGTACGAACAAGCCCGTGATATTATTTTTATTCAAGAATTCAAACGAACTCCCAATGGTAAGCTTCAGCGTGAAGCAACAATGTCTTTATTTAAATGATCAAGATAAGTAAGTAATTTTTTAAAGTCTTTTGGATTTGTTAAGTCTAATTGATTACTTTTTTCAAATTCTTTGGCTTGTTTTACAAAGTTCCTGTAAAGATTAGATATTAAGGAATTTGCTGAATTTAATTTCCTTGGTAATTCACCCTTATTTTGTAAAAGGTAGTAAGACTTAAGCTTAGGTAAACCCAATTTATCTTTAGTAGAAGAAAAGAAATATTTTGCATATATTTCATGATTGCCGTTCGACATTCGCTGAAGATATCCGCTCGTTGTATCTTTTTTAATCATATATTTTTTGTACTCAAAGCTCTCTCCATTTACGTTTATTTCTTTGATTTTTTCAGGAGATTTAATAACACTGTGTTGTGATCCAATTTTACATTCCATCACATCAGATTTTACATTGTATCGGATTTTAATTGAATTAAGCTTTTTATTCTCTTTTGTGGTAAGTTTTGATGGCTCAAACTGATCGTTTATGTAGATGTTTTGTTCTTCAGTAGCGTCATCCGGAATAACGGTGTAGTGCATTATGCCCATGTTTGGATAGTTTTTCCAATTTGAATGTTCTTGCGATAATAGTGGGGCTGAAAAAAGACAAAAAAGTATTGTTGAGAGTAATAGTTTAATCATTTTTATAATTTAGATTGAATAGTCAATTCAAAAATACTATAAAGGAGAATTAAAGCATAATTTTTATTGTAAAGCCACAATTAAGATTTGATTAATCAATGTGAATTCCAAGTGAAACATGCCATAACTTAAGGGAAGATAAGGATTTATTTGGGGAGTGAAAAAAATGCCACTTAAAAAGTAGCATTACAGTTATTCTTATTTCAATTTGTTTTTAAATGCTTTTTTGAATTTTTCTTGTTTGGGTTTTATAACGAATTTACAATAGGCTTGATTCGAGTTATTGTTAAAATAATCTTGGTGGTAATTTTCTGCCGGATAGAATGTGGATGAGGGAGATATTTCTGTAATTACTGGATTTTCCCAGGCTCCAGATTCGTTTAATTTATTCTTAATAATTTCCGCCGTGTTTTTTTGTTCTTCAGTATTGTAAAATACTACCGAACGATATTGCGTGCCAACATCAGCACCTTGTCTATTTAATGTGGTTGGATCATGAACTTGCCAAAATACTTCAAGAAGTTCTTTAAAACTAATTATTGTTGGATCGTATGAAATCTGACAAATCTCGGCATGGCCAGTTTCTCCCGAGCAAACTTGTTTATAGGTTGATTCTTTCTCTCCTCCCATGTAGCCCGATACAACTTTATCAACTCCTTTTAGTTCCTGAAAAATTGCTTCTACACACCAGAAGCACCCTGCTCCAAAAGTTGCTAACTCTAAATTGTTATTTTGTTTTTTCTCGCTCATAGCATTATTAGCATTGACAAAACCAGTAAGAAGTATGCAAAATATCAATGTAAATTTTTTCATCTCTTCTGGGATTTAATAGTTATTTAAATTCTTTCTAAATATAAAGATTGTCTTGATGTATTCAAAATAAAAAGACTTTTTTGTCTGAATAATTCATAGGGATTTCTTATTATATTTGGAAATGATCAGTTCTAAAAAAGTAACAGGAATAATATTATCCGGAGGTAAGAGTTCAAGAATGGGTTCCGAGAAGGGTTTGGTAAAATATAAAGGAAACGCACTAATTGAGTATTCCATTAATGCCTTACGTTCGGTTTGCGACGAATTGGTAATTAGTTCGGCAAATGACTGTTATGCTTATTTAGCTATACCTATTGTTAGTGATGAAATTGAAAATTGTGGACCAATTGGTGGGATATATTCTTGTATGAAGGCGTTTCCTTCCGATATTTATCTTGTTATTTCCTGTGATGTACCACATATTACTCCCCAATTGTTTTCCGAATTACTGAATGTTTTGAATGAAAATGAAGCGGTAATCCCTATAGATGAGAGTGGAAAAAAACAACCTTTGGTTGCCTGCTACTCTTCAATGTGTTTTCCTGTTTTTCAGAATGAATTGATGGAAGGACGCCTGAAGATGATGAAATTGTTATCAAAACTAAATGTTAATTACTATCCTGTTTCTAAATCTGATAATTTGTTTTTTAATGCAAATACTCCTGATGATATTAGAGATTGATTTTCTATTGTATATTCCAGACCTAATTAATTCACTCATGTAGTAATCACAAATTTTCGATTTATTTTAATTGTTCATAAACTTTCGAATAAAGAATTTATTAGATAAATTTATTATACGATCGAAAACATGATAAGCCCAATCAACTGGAGATAAGCATCTTTAAGTCTGTTATTATTTTAAATGTTGAATTTTTTCGACAAATGTAATTTAGTAGAAATCTAAATAGTTATATGTTTGTTTGTATCAGGGTCTTTGGCGATTTCTTTTTTTTTAGATCAATTATAAAGTAGGTTTTTATGTCCTACAGCATGTTTTTGAATTGCCTTTTTACATATGTTTACATCCATAGATGTATGTTTCTACATGTGTTTATGTGTATAAGTTTAAAGTATTCACAACATGAAAAGCAGAAGACAGTTTTTGAAAATTAGCTCCTTAAGCGCAGCCGGATTGGTTTTTGGGGGAGGTTTATTGGAAACATTTGCCGATAATCTATTAAAAAATAATCAATCCTATTTTAAAGGGCCTTACGATTTTACTCGAACTCCAACCTATTGCGAGGTGTGTTTTTGGAAGTGTGCCGGATGGGTTCATAAAGATGAGAACGGTAGGATTAAGAAAATTATCGGAAACGATGACGATCCTAATTGTAATGGACGTTTTTGTCCAAGAGGTACTGGAGGAGTAGGAATGTATTTCGATGAAGATCGTTTAAAAACCCCTTTAATTAGAACTGAGGAGAGAGGAAAGCAATCATTTAGAGAAGCTACCTGGGATGAAGCGTTTGATTATATTGCTTCTAAAATGAACAAAATTAAAGAGGAACATGGTCCGGAATGTACGGCTTTGTTTACTCATGGTTCGGGAGGAAAGTATTTCGGAAATTTATTAAAAGGTTTTGGATCCAATAATATTGCTGCACCTTCTTATGCGCAATGCCGGGGGCCTCGCGAAGTGGCTTTTATAGCAACTTTTGGACAAGGGATTGATTCACCGGAAAATACTGATATTCGTGATACAAAATGCCTTGTTTTAATAGGATCGCACCTTGGCGAAAATATGCACAATGGGCAAGTTCAGGAAATGTCTGATGCCATTGATAAAGGAACTACAATAATAACTGTTGATCCGCGATTTTCAACAGTTGCAGGGAAATCTAAACATTGGTTACCCATAAAACCATCAACGGATATTGCACTTTTGCTTTCATGGATGAATGTGATCATAACCGAAGGTTTATACGATAAAGAATACATCGAAAAGTATGCTTTTGGATTTGAGCAACTTAAAGCTCATGTACAATCTTATACTCCTGAATGGGCATATGGTATCACGACTATAAAACCTCAACAAATTAGAGAAACGGCTCGCGAAATGGCTCATGCTGCTCCTGCAGTTATTGTTCATCCGGGGCGGCATGTAACATGGTATGGAGACGATACGCAAAGATTACGTGCTGTCGCTATCTTAAATGCATTATTAGGTAGTTGGGGACGAAGAGGAGGGTTTTATAATCCAGAGAAAGCTTCTGTACCTCATTTTCATTTACCTGATTTCCCAAAGCCAAATAAGAACTGGCGTGATGCAATGAGTGGAAAATATAAGCTTGCAGATTTAGCACTCGCTTCTGGTGTTTGTGATGCATCCATACCAAGTCCGGAAATGAGTTGTTCTATAAAAGGATGGATCGTTAATGGAACCAACCTAATTAACACCTTACCAGATCAGAAAAAAACAATTGCGGCTATACAGGCTCTCGATTTACTAGTCGTAGTTGATACGATGCCAATGGAAATTACTGGTTATGCCGATGTGGTGCTTCCAGAGTGTACTTACTTAGAAAGGTATGATTCTTTGCGAATATCGCAGGGGAGAGTTCCAAGTATTGCTTTGAGAATGCCTGCAGTTGATCCTTTGTATAATACAAAACCAGCCTTTTGGATGGCTCGTGAATTAGCTAAAAAACTTGATCTGATTCAATATTTCCCATTCGAAACCATTGAAGAAGAGATTGATTGGGAATTGAAACAAGTAGGTTCTTCATTAGAAGAAATGCAACGAATAGGAGTGAAAATTCTGGATCGCGAAGCGGATGACTTGTATTTTGGTGAAAATGAGGATGTTGAGTTTAACACCAATACGGGTAAAATAGAGTTGTATTCAACAGCTTTAGAGGAAGAAGGTTTCGATCCGATGCCATTGTTTACTCAACATCCAGAACCTAAGCAAGGGTTTTACCGATTAATTTATGGTCGCGCTCCAATGCATACGTTTAGCCGAACTGCGAATAATCCTAATCTTACTGATTTAATGGACGAAAACACAGTTTGGGTGAATCCGAAAGTTGCCAAGCAATGGGAGTTAAAAAACGATCAGTACGTTTATCTGGAAAACCAAGATGGAGTAATTTCTGATTTTAAAATAAAAGTGCGAATTACTGAACGTATTCGTTGGGATTCGATATATATGGTTCATGGTTTTGGACATGCCGATAAGCGCATGACAAGAGCTTTTGGAAAAGGAATAAGCGATACTCAAATGATAACCAATGTAATGATTGATCCGATAATGGGAGGAACAGGAATGCGTGGAAATTTTGTAACGTTTCGATTTGATAACAAAAAAACGGAGGTGTAAGCTATGAGATATGCAATGGCGATTGATACAAAAAAGTGTGTAGGTTGCAGCGACTGTGTAGTAGCTTGCCAAACCGAAAACGATGTTCCTATTGGATACTGCCGTGATTGGGTAGTGGAAGTAATGGATGGAACGTATCCTCAATTGGAAATGGAATTACGTTCCGAACGATGCAATCATTGTGAAAATTCACCATGCGTACGTTGTTGTCCAACGGGAGCAAGTCACTATTCGGATGGTGGAATAGTTTTGGTAACAAAAAATGAATGCATAGGTTGTAGTGCCTGTATCACATCATGTCCTTATGATGCTCGATATGTTCATCCCGAAGGATATGTTGATAAATGTACATTTTGTTTGCACAGAGTGAAAAAAGGAATGCAGCCTGCTTGTGTGGCAGTTTGTCCTACTAAATGTATGTATTTTGGTGATTTGGATGATCCAAAAAGTGAGGTTTCCGAGGTATTGAAAAAACGAAAATACAAAACCTTAATTCCCGAAGCTGGAACAAAACCACAATTGTATTTCCTAATCTGATAAAATAAACAATAATGAGAGAAGAAATAATTGTAAGTGGAAGAAATAACCCACTCATCGATCCTCAGTTACACGTTTGGCACTGGGAAATACCAACTTATTTGTTTCTGGGTGGTTTGGCGGCAGGTGTGATGTTTTTTGCTGCCCTGTATTATTTGAGAGGTAGAGAAAATGAATATAGTACGGCTGTAAAGCTTGCACCAATGATTGCGCCAATTGCTTTGGCGCTTGGTTTAATCGCTTTATTTTTAGACTTGCACCACAAGCTGTATTTTTGGAGATTATATACTACAATAAGGATAGAATCCCCTATGTCTTGGGGAGCATGGACTTTAATGATTGTAACACCTGTCTCAATTATTTGGAGTGCACTTCATATAAAGGAATTGTTTCCGAATTGGGATTGGAAGTTTGATTTTGCAAAAGAACTCATTGCTTTTTTCCAGAAACAAAAGAAAGTATTGGCTTGGATCATGTTGATTTCATCAGCAATTCTTGGAATTTATACCGGTATTTTATTTTCGGCATTCAATGCGAGACCCTTATGGAATACATCTATTTTAGGACCTCTTTTCTTAGCCTCAGGATTATCAGCAGGTGCTGCAGTTGTAATCTGGATGACAAAAGATCATGCAGAACGTAAGAGATTTGCTCAGCTTGACCTAATGATTATCGGAATTGAACTATTTCTAATTATTCACATGTTTATGGGATTTTTAGCAAGTACTCAAGTTCAAATCGATGCTGTAAATCTGTTTCTGGGTGGTCCATATACTGCTCAATTCTGGGGATTTGTTGTCGTTTTAGGAATGATTGTTCCTGCAATTTTGGAGGGGCTTGAATTAAAAGGCTATAAAATACCAGTTGCTATTCCAGTGGTTTTAGTTTTGTTTGGTAGCGTTATGTTGCGCTTTATCATTTCGAATGCTGGACAAGCTAGTCGGTGGCTTTATTAATGAAAAACCTTATTCATAATTTATCTGTAAAAACTATTTAAACAATATAACTATGAGCGAAGTAATAAAAACAAAATACCTTAATCCTTATATTGGTGGGGTATTGCTAGGTCTCGTACTTTTAGCCGCTAATTTTGTGTCTGGCAGGGGCTTAGGAGCAAGTGGTGCAATAAAAAGTGCAGTGGTAACTACGGTGAATACTATAATGCCTTCTCACGCAGAAAACTCTGCTTTTTATACAGAATATAATGAATCTCATCCTGGCAATCCAATGAAATCATGGTTGGTTTTTGAAATGTTAGGTGTTTTAATTGGAGGTTTTTTATCAGGTGCTTTAGCAAAACGATTGAAGTTTAAGGTTGAGCATTCTCCAAAAATAACCTCAAAGCGAAGAATAATATTTGCAGTTTTAGGAGGTGTACTGTTTGGTTTTGGGTCTCAGTTGGGAAGAGGTTGTACTAGTGGATCTGCATTGAGTGGAATGGCAGTTTTATCCGTTGGTGGATTTATTACGATGGCATTTATTTTTGGAACTGCATTTGCCTTGGCTTACTTTTTCCGTAAAAACTGGATTTAATTATTAATGTAATAAACAAATATAATATGGCACCATTAATTGTAAATGAAATAATTTCACCGGATACCAATTTATTAATTGCATTATTAATTGGAATTGGATTTGGTTTTGTGTTGGAATCTAGTGGATTCTCTTCTAGTCGTAAGTTAGCCGGTATGTTTTACGGTTACGATACAACTGTATTAAAAGTGTTTTTTACCGCTGCGATTACAGCAATGGTAGGTATGTTGTTTTTCAGCCTTTTTGGATGGATGGATTTGAGCTATATTTATGTTAATCCTACTTACTTAACATCAGCTATTGTTGGAGGTACAGTAATGGGAGTTGGTTTTATTGTTGGCGGATTTTGCCCTGGAACCGCATTTTGTGCTTTATCGATTGGAAAATTAGATGCACTTGCATTTGTAGGTGGATTAGTATTGGGAATTATCATTTTTACAGAGGGATATCCTTTGTGGGAAGATATGTATAAAGCTGATTTTATGGGTGCACCAACCATGAATGAAATACTGGATATTCCTAGAGGTGTTTTCGCACTTGGATTGATATTAGTTGCTTTTGCCATGTTTTGGGTAGGCGAGTGGGCTGAAAAGAAATTTCCTCGTGAGGAGTATTAATATTCTTTGAAATATCTTGACTAAAGAAAATAAATGATTTAACTTGATATATAGTCAGTTAACCTTAAAAAACAATCGTATGAAAATGAGATTGATATTGGCATCTGTACTTATTCCATTAGGAATTATTATTGCTGCAGTGCCTGAAAATACAACCAAGCCGTTTCGTTTAACTGCTGGTGAATTGCTTAATGAGATACATGAAGGAACTCAATTTATAAGTACCGATCAAATTGCTGATATGTTAGTGCAAAAAGATCCAAGTCTTCAATTAATTGATGTTCGTACTCAGGCAGAGTTTGAAAAATATAGTCTTCCGGGATCTGTTAATATCCCGCTTTCTGATCTTTTATCGGAAGAATGGAGTGATTTTTTGGATCAAGGTGTGAAAATGAACGTGTTTTATTCCAATGGCAATTTGAAGGCAAATGAAGCCTGGATGCTTACTCGTCAGTTGGGATTTAAGAATAATTACGTTCTTCAGGGTGGTTTAAATTATTGGGCTGAAACGATTCTTAATCCACAAGCTCCAAAATCTGTTCTCGCCGATGATGAAATTGCAAAATACGATTTTCGTAAAGGGGCAAGTGCTGCTCTTGGAGGAGGAAATACTGTGGTGTCGAATAATGATAGCGATACGGCTAGTAAACCTATGATTGTGAAAAAGAAAAAGAAGAAAAAAGTTGCTGGAGGATGCTAATTTTTAATTCTTATTAAAAGACCTTTTCGATTAAGTTCGAAAGGGTTTTTTTTTTGAATCCAATTTGCAAATCGTTGTTAGAATAAAGAGATATATCGATGCAAGTGCTGTATAAAATCTTCTCGTGAATTGATATATAAATCGGTTTGTATCTATCTTATTTACATTCAGTTGAAATAATAAGATCGTTTGCAAAAACGAAATTTTAAATCGCTGATATTTAGATAGTTTGAGATGTGTAATGCTCCATATGTAGATATATGATATAAAACATATATGGATGAATATAGAGTTTGTATTTTGTTGTGGAATCCTAATTATATCAAACTAAATAAAAACAGAAAATGAAAAATACTATTAAGATTATTTTTTCGGCTTTATTTGTATTAGCTGGAATTTTTTCGACTCAGTCTGTTAAAGCAACAGATGGGTATTTTGGTGTTGGTTACGGCGCACAAAATAAAGGTTTAGCTGGTGCAGGTATCGCATGGTACCAAAATTCGTTAATTAATGGTAATCCTGCCGGTCATGTGTTCTTGGGAAAACAATATCAGGTTGGTGTTGGTTTTTTTAATCCAAATCGTGAATATACAGTAACAGGAAATCCTTCAATGCAAACTGGTACTTTTGGTCTTATGCCTGGTACCGTTGAGAGTGATTCAAAATTATTCTTAATGCCGAGCATGGGTGCCAATTGGATGATTAATGAGAAAAGTAGTTTTTCTGCTACTCTTTTTGGAAATGGAGGTATGAATACAGATTATGCTCCATCTACAATGCCTGATGGAAGTAAAATGGGAACTTTTGGTAGTAATGGTAGAACTGGAGTTGATTTGGGACAAATGTTTTTAGGTTTGACTTATTCAAGAAAGGTTGCAGAGAAGCATAGTTTTGGTGTTACAGCTTTATTGGCTTATCAGTATTTTGAAGCAGTTGGGCTTGCTAATTTTGGTCAAATGTCAAGTGATCCTTCAAAATTGTCTGATAATGGTCATGATAATGCATTTGGTTACGGTGTTAAATTTGGTTACTTGGGTGAATTGGCTAAAGGTTTACACCTTGGAGCTAGTTATCAAACCATGTTGTACATGAGCGAATTTGATGATTATGCTGGTCTTTTTGCGGAGCAGGGAGATTTTAATATTCCATCTACATGGACCGTTGGTTTGGCATATGAAATCAATGATGATTGGGCTGTAATGGCAGATTACAAAGCAATTAATTATACTGATGTAGCTTCTGTATCTAATAAAATGCGCACTCCTATGGATCCTGCATTTTCTCCTTTAGGGACTAATAATGGTTCTGGTTTTGGATGGCAAGACATTAATGTTTGGAAATTTGGTGTTGAATTTGCAGGTATTGATACATGGACTTTAAGAGGAGGTTATTCTCATACCGATCAGCCAGTTCCAAATTCAGAAGTAATGTTTAATATTTTGGCTCCTGGAGTTATCGAGGATCACATTACATTAGGTTGTTCAAAGACTCTTGGCGATTCAGGAAAAGCTCTTCACTTGGCATTGGTTTATGCATTGCCAGCAAGTGTAAAAGGTTATAATCCAATGGATTTTGAGTTTGACCCTAACTCAGGAATGCCAATTGGCCCAAATCAAACAATTGAGATTGAAATGAATCAAATTGAAGTAGAGATTGCATTTACTTTCTAAACAAAATACAATGAATTTAAAAAGAGGTTTTCTTTATGGAAAACCTCTTTTTTTTATGTCTTAATTCTATCAAGAATTTATTTTTTTATTTTACTTGGAAATAGATGATTAAACAATCCTTTTAATACATCCTTAAATGGTTCGGGTTGAATTCCAAGTTTTCTGTTTTCCTGGCTTATTTCAAATATCAGTCTCATGTGTTTAATTATTTCTTTATAAGCTTTTAAAATTGGATAGTCGGGATCGTAAATATGAGCGGGTTCTGAATTGGTACCGTTCAACTCAATTATTTTAATCTTATTACCTTCATAAAGATCTTCCATGCTATTTACTTTCAAGTCAAACCTACCATAATAATAGCCATCTAAGGGGGTAGCAATTTTACGAAAAACGTCAATTAATTTTTGGTTGATTAAATGATTGCCATCCAGGAATTTAGTTCCTCGGTTGTGATTCCCGATTGGTTCAAGTTTGTAGGTAATGCCTGCAGGAATAATTTGATTCCATTTCGCTCTATATTTCTTTTTTAGATAAGAAATTCTGCCTTTTGCTCTTACATTTTCGTTCACCAGATCTCCGAATTTTGATCTGCCATTTCCTGCTATTTTTAGGAATTCTTTCCTCACAACAGAAGTGATTCCATCTTTTTTTGAAGAAGGAAATCTGTGATAAAACACACCCAATTCAATAGGATAGTCAATATATTCCTGTACTAGGATATCCTCATATTGTGTTTGTAAAAATAGGTCTAAGTCTTGTTCGTTATCTATCTTTTCGACTCCAATACCTCTTTCACCCACATTTGGTTTACATACAATTGGAAAGTTAAATTTACACTCTTCCATCTTCTCACAAATACTTGCTCCATCTGCACCATTTTTCGATAAAAAACCTTTAGGTAGGTATTTTTTGTCGATAAATTCTAGCATTTTAATTTTATCCATTCCAAATGCACCTCCATATTTCATACTAGGATTGGTAGCAGTAAAGTAGGAGAATGAACGTGCTTTTATTGCTAAATAAATACCATATCCATATACGGGAAAGTAAAAAATCCAGAACGGCCAAAATTCAAAATGAAACCATTTTGATAGAAAAAAGGGGAGTTTTATTTTCATACGCAACAAATAAGATATTTTGTGTTTTTACTAGTTCTGTTACTATTTTCAGCTATAAATAACAGAAAATGAATAGATGAAGTTAGAATTTTAACTTGAAAGTACAGATTAATGT